>JAUNYA010000088.1 GCA_030539565.1 Thermoplasmata archaeon
CGCTGGACCAGGTGCCCATGAACATACAGCTCCAGAAGAGGATGTGCGACGGCGCGCCGTTCTACGTGCTCGGGCCGCTCGTCACCGACATCGCCCCCGGCTACGACCACATCGTCGGGGCCATCGGCGGGTCCGTCGCGGCGCAGGCCGGGGCGGACTTCCTATGCTACCTCACCCCGGCCGAGCACCTTTCGCTTCCGGACGTTGACGACGTGCGCGAGGGAGTGATCGCATCGAAGATCGCCGCCCACGTCGGCGACCTCTGCAGGGGCATCGGCAGGGAGAGGGACGAGCGCATGGCCAGGGCGAGGAAGAAGCTCGACTGGAACACCATGTACGACGTCTGCATCGACCCGGACAAGGCCCGCAGGTACAGGTGCAGGGGATGCACCGAGGAGAGCGAGGGCTGCTCCATGTGCGGCGACGTGTGCGCGATCAAGATCGTCAACACGTACATGCAGAAGGAAGACGACGGCAACCACGACTGCTGAGCATGGACCGCGACGCGGCGATAGTCTGCTACATCGCCGGCCTTGCTCTGATCGCGGCCGGCATCCTGCTCACCCAGTGGACGCACAGCATCCGCCTCATCGTGTGGCCGTTCGCGTGCGGTGTGTTCGCGCTGATCCGCGGCTACGACCACCACAGGAACGACGAGGGCCCTCCGGAGGGGGAGAGGAGCGGCAACGCCGCGATGTACCTGTCCTTCCTGCCGGGGGCCGGGCTCGTCTACGTCGGGCGCACGCTCCCCGGGATCGGACTGCTGGCGGTACTCGCCGCTTACGTCGCATCGCTTCTCGCCGTCGACGCCGGCGACTCCAGCGGCGTTTTCCACTTCCTCTGCGTGATCTACACCGTTGGATACCTGTTCGCGATATCGTTGATCTCGACCCGCCACGAGGTCCGCGTCCGGAAGCTCTGCCTGGACCGCATGCAGTGGACGTCCATACGCGACTACCGCATGCTCTGCCTGATCCTGACGTTCATGATGATGTTCCTCGGAGCGGTCTTCTGGATCGCGGCACTGGCGATGGGGGACCTGCCCATGACAGCCGCGATGCTCCTAGTGTCCGTGATCCCCGCGAGTGTCTGCTGGATGCGCAGGGATTCGATACCCGTCTACACCGACGACGGGAACCCGGACGGGTCGAGCGATCCGATGGTGTTCCGATCGGTCAGATGTTGATGGGCGATGTGCCGTCATCTCTGTCGAGCTCATCGATGAATCCTGCGGCGAAGAACGGATAGTGCTCCACCCCGTCATCGTCCACGGACACGTCGGCATCCTCGAACATAACGCGACGATCCACCGAGGGATACACCTTCTGGACCTTGCTCAGGGAAGGTGCCTGGCGGTCCTTGCCGGATTTGACCTCTATGGCGACGATGTCGTCCCCTATCTCGGCGACGAAATCGATCTCCATCCTGTTCTCCTTGCCGGTCTTGCTGAAGTAGAACAGTCCGATCCCGGCCTTCGCGATGCATTCCGCTATGACGTTCTCGGTTATAGCGCCCGCCTGGATCGACAGGGTCCGGTTGAATATGGCGCGGCGGGTCCTGCGACTGTACATGGAGAGCAGCAGCCCGGTGTCCGACATGTAGACCTTGAACTGATTGTTGTTGCAGTGGCCCTCGAGCGGTCCCGCCGGTGCGTTGAGTGCGAAGCAGTAGTTGCCGATCGCCGCCTTCCGGATCCACGTCAGGCTGTCCCCATACTCCCTCCTGGCCTTCCTTGAATCCTTGCGTTCCTTGGTTGCGGGTGCCGAGGTCTCGTCATCGGTCAGGGGGATGCCGACACGGGTGTACATGAACTTCTTGTTGGACTGGGCGAGCTGGTAGGGGATGGATTCGAAGCATTCCTCGATCCTCGTACGGTCCCTCCCGCCATACTTCCCTATGTCGTTCACGCATGAAGCCCTGATCTTCCTCAGCACCAGCTGCGCCTTGTCGTAGCTCTTCGTTTCGGTATAGGTTGAAACTGCCTCGGGCATGCCGCCGACCAGCATGTAGTTGACGAACATCTCGGAGAACTTCCTGCGGTAGACCTCGGGGATCGGGCGGGCATCGTGGATGCACCTGCGGACATCCGCGATCGTGGTATCGCTCACGTTCATCGCCCACAGGAACTCCTCGAAATCGAGGGACCTCATGACCATTTGCTCCTCGTATCCGACCGGTATGAAGACAGTCTCGTCCCTTATGACGGCATCGATCAGGGAGCCGGAGGCGATCACGTCATAGAGTCCGCTCTCGGAGAACGTCTTGAGAGCCGTGCGCGCCCTGGGACATTCCTGAATCTCATCCAGGAAGATCAAAGTGGACCCGGGATCTATATCGCCCCCCGCGTCCACGTTGGCGATCTTCGCGGCAAGCTCCACTGCATCGTCTATGTTGTCGCTGAAAGCGGCCTTGGCGTCCTCTGACCTCGAGAAGTCCAGATACACCACGCGCTTGTAATTCTCCTATCCGAAATTGCAGATAGTGAAGGTCTTCCCGACCTGCCTCTGCCCCTTCACCAGAAGGCATTGGTGACCCTCTCTGTTCTTCCATTCCAGAAGCATGTCATCCGCTTTCCTTCTGAGCATGGCACTTAATTGCGTTTTTGATATAAATCACTACATTTCCGGGTGGAAAGTAGTGAGAAATTAACATCTCTAGATTATCTCTCAGCTGTGCCAGATCGGTCTCTGCCCCTCAACCAGAGAGTGTAGGCTGCGGCATAGGCATAATAGAACGCAGGGACCGACAGCACCCCCGCCACGATCGCGGGAACGAGGAGCTCTATCCTCTCGCACCCGTCGAGTACCCTGACTGCAGCGTAGACCATCATGACTGCGATTATCGCCCACAGGACCGCCGCAATCGCGACGGACCTCCCGAACCTCCAGTTCTCCGACGAGAACTTACTCTCGACGAGCGCCAGCACCGATGTCCCCGGCGGCGGGGTCCCCGTGACCGTGCGCATCCCGAGCGAGGATGACATGGCCTCCTGCTCCCCCTTCTCGATGCGGGGGTTGTACAGCAGGCTCCACCCGCCTTCGGCCATTCCAGCGGAAGACAGTTCCTCCGAGAGCGCGGAGAGCTCCTCCGCCACGTTGTGCGCCTGACGGTCGATGATGTACCCATTGGGCAGGGACCAGACGATCGAAGCGCCGCGCAGGCGGTCGGCGTTGTCCGCCCACCACGCCGCGAACCCTGGATCCAGACGGTACGTGGGGCGCTGGCACAGGACGACCACGGGGCCGTCCGCGATGTCCGGGGACACCTTTCCGGCGCGGATGCGGTCCCATCCGTACATATCCGCAAGATCCTTCGCGACGCTCGAGTCGATCATCCACCCGTAGCAGACGAGGAGCGGACGGGTGCGTGCGGACCTCAGCATCCTGCGGTGGCCGAATGCCGCCGCCGCGGAACGCACGAGCGGGAGCGCGAGCATGAGCGCGCCCACGGCCGTCAGGACAGCCAGCGGGACGACGTCGTCCGGATACGCCGTGTTGAGCGCGAACCACCCGCACAGCAGGACCGTGATCATGCCCGCAACGACGAACATGGCCCCCTCGACGATGTCCATGCGGCCGTAGGTGATGTCCATCTGCGTGAACGTGTACGGCATGTCCTCCGCGTTGCAGATGCGGTCCACCAGGATCGCGGACCAGAACACGAGGACGAGCGCACTGAGCAGACCGAACAGAAATGCGCATGACCCGAAGTCACCGTCCAAAGGTCCCAAAAGCGCGTACACGGCAAGGCACGCGGATGAGACGAACGCCGCGAGGAGCGGGGCGGCACCGGCCCTCCGGCCCAGGTACAGGTGCCCCATGCCAGGGATGAGGCCGAACGCCATGGCGCTGGAGCGGTTCCTGAACCCCAGGTCCACGGGCCTGTCCCCCCGGACCCTGGCGAACGCGTCTGCGAGGAACGAGGCGGCCATGACGAGGCCGAGCCATCCGAGGATGCGGACGTCGGGATCCGACGAGGACGCCGCGATGATTGCCAGGATTCCGAGCAGAACGGCCGCGGCAATGTCGGGGTACGAGTCCCTCCATGGGATCCCGGGACGGGCGGCGCTCATCGGCACGTCCGTCTCCCACTCCATGCGGTCGTACCACGAGGATGCGCGGATGCTTCCAGCCCCGTAGTATATCGCGAATATCCCGCCGATCGCCAGTAACGCCTCGAGACGGCCCGTGTAGACATGGTGGGTCACGCTCAGCATGAAGACCGCGACTGCCGCGATGACGGCCAGTATGCCCAGCGCGATTAGCAGGACGGCGCTGACCGGGGCCTCCGTCTCTCCGCCCGACTCCATCGGGAACACCGTGACCGCGAGGCAGCGGTGATCTTCGAGGCTATCTGCGACCTCCAGTCCGAGCTTTCCCGCGATGGCGGTCTGCGTGTCCCTGAAGAGCCTGCGGTCGATTAGGAGCGGACCCGCCGGGAGGTCGAATCCGGCCTCAGACAAGGCGGCCGAGAGCCTCCCGATCCCCTCGAGGATCGCATCGGCGCCGTGGAGCTCCAGGTAGAAGCTGGGGATGGCGACGATCGTCCCAGTGTTGGACAGGTCAGCGGAGTTGGCACGGACCCATTCCAGGAAACGGGGGTCGACCGAGTCCAGATGGTGCGAGTATAGTCACGAACCTAACTTTTTCGAATAATCGTCGATTAAAAAAGTCCTCTTCC
>JAUNYA010000089.1 GCA_030539565.1 Thermoplasmata archaeon
GGGACAAGGACGACCTCGAGTGGGTCATGAAGTACCACTTCCCGCTGGAGAAGGGAATCGACGAGATGGGCAGGATGACCGATCTCGCCGGCAAGTACGCCGGAATGCCCGTCTCCGAAGCGCGTGAGGCGGCCATCGAGGACCTCCGCGCCGCCGGCATCCTGGTGGAGCAGAAGGACAACCCCCAGCAGGTCTCGATCTGCTGGAGGTGCCACACCCCCATCGAGTACCTGCAGGTCCCCCAGTGGTTCCTGAAGACCCTCGACTTCAAGGAGAAGATCCTCGAGAGGGCCGACCAGATCGAGTGGCACCCCGAGTTCATGAAGACCAGGCTCAGGGACTGGACGAACTCGCTCGAGTGGGACTGGGTCCTGAGCAGGCAGAGGGTGTTCGCCACCCCCATCCCCGTGTGGGAGTGCGCAAAGTGCGGCCACGCGGTCTGCGCGACGAAGGAGATGTGCTACTGCGACCCGACCCTCGACAAGGCCCCCGTGGACAAGTGCCCGGAGTGCGGCGGCGAGATGGTCGGATGCACCGACGTGTTCGACACGTGGATGGACTCGTCCGGTTCCTCGCTGTACAACACGTTCTGGGGCAGGGACGAGGAGCTCCACAAGAAGCTGTTCCCCATGTCCATGAGGCCCCAGTCCCACGACATCATCAGGACCTGGGCGTTCTACTCCATCCTCAGGGCGGAGCAGATCGAGGAGACCGTCCCCTGGAAGGACATCATGATCCACGGGTTCATCATGGCCCCGGACGGCACCCCCATGCACTCGTCCATCGGGAACGTCATCGACCCGATACCCATCCTCGAGAACTACGGCGCCGACGCGCTGCGCTACTACGCCGCGACGTGCTCGCTGGGAATCGACCACGCCTTCAGGGAGAAGGACGTCGTCCGCGGCAGGAAGCTGTGCAACAAGGTGTTCAACCTGGGCCAGTTCGCCGGAAGGTACGTCGAGGGAGCCCCGAAGGCGGAGCCCGCCGGGCTGCGCACGTCGGACAGGTGGATCCTGTCCAAGTACTCCGGCGTCGTCGAGACGGTCACGGAGTGCTTCGAGACCTACCAGTTCGACAAGGCCATGAAGGAGGTCGAGGGATTCATCTGGCACGAGCTCGCCGACAACTACGTCGAGATGATCAAGGGCAGGTCCGACGACGCCGTGAAGTACACGGTGTACACCGTGCTCCTCGGGAGCATGAAGATGCTGGCCCCGTTCATGCCCCACGTGACCGAGGAGGTCTACCAGACCCTCTTCAGGGAGTCCGAGGGGATCAAGAGCATCCACCTGACCGCCTGGCCCGAGCCCGTCATGAGCGACGCCGCGGCGGAGGACGCCGGAGAGGCACTCAAGGACGTGCTCGCGGCGATCCGCTCCTGGAAGGCCGAGAAGAAGATCGCCCTCAACGCCCCGCTGAACCTCGTCGAGCTCGTCGGAGCCGACGCCGCCAAGCTGGAGAGCGCCAAGCAGGACATCGCCGAGACCACCAAGGCCGCCGAGGTCAGGATCGCCCCCGAGGCGAAGCTGACCGAGGAGATCGTCGGCGTCAAGCCGGTCCACGCCAAGCTCGGACCCGCCTTCAAGGCCCAGGCCAAGGGCATCGTCGCCGCCATCGCCGGGATGGAGCCCGCGGTCATCGCCGAGGCGCTCGCCAAGGGACCCCTGTCCCTGGAGATCGACGGTCAGACCGTCGAGCTCGGAGCCGAGTTCCTCGAGATGGAGAAGAGGCTCATGCTCGACGGAAGGGCCGTGGAGACCCTCCAGGTCGGGAACGTGCTCGTGCTCATCGAGCAGTGAAACAGTAAAAAAACAAACAAGGTGGGCGGGAGGCCGGAGACCGGTCCCCCGCCCGGGGTATGTGTGCAGTGGAATTCGGCCCCGTAGGTACCCGGGGCCATCCGGTGCCCGCCAAGGAGCGGGCACCGAAGATCAGGCTTTCGCCTTCTCCTTCTCCGCTTTCTTCGCGGCTTTCGCCTGCTCGCGCTCGGCTTTCTTGGCCTCGCGCTTCGCTTTCCTCTCAGCCTTCTCTTTCTCGTCGAAGTATCCCATTTCAATACCTCCCTGTTGCAATCGGGGCGTTCCTGTGCGCCCTTCCTTGCAAGGTTGATTCTATGATTGGTAGCGGTTCTATTTAAAACTATCTTTTTCGTGCTCAAATCCCTGCGAAAGATCACGAAGCGTTTCAGGGCGTAATTTCGGCTGATTCCGAACAATTCAACGTGATTTCGACCGATATCTTCCCGATTTCGGGTCATTTTCCAAATGAAACCTATGGGCCTGTATTGTTCTGATTAGAACGCAAAGTTTAGTGTTCATTTTTTCTGAAATAGAATAGAGTTATATTCTTTTGAATGAATCCGAACGCATGGAAACCCCGCACGGGACGTTCGTAGGCAGGAGGAACGAGCTGGAGAGGCTCGAGGCGCTATGGTCGGCCGGAAGGCTGTCCGCCTGCGCGATCACAGGTCCCGACGGGGTCGGCAAGACCACCCTGGCCGAGACGTTCTGCTCTGGTAAGCGCAGCCTGTTCATCAGGTTCCGCCCCGTGTCGCTCCAGGCCAACGTGGACATCGCCATCAGCACGATCGAAGCCGTGACCGGAACGAGGATCGAGCGCGGGAAGGGCCTCCAGAACATGGAGGACGCCATCGCCGGGTTCTTCTCCGGCGGCAGGACCGTGCTGGTCCTGGACGACTACCCTGCGGTCTCGTCCCTGGGGAGGGAGGTCTCCCGCAGCTTCCGCCGCCTGATGGAGAAGCTGGAGGACAGGGACGGGGTCGTGCTCTTCACGGGCTCCGACCCGAGGATGATGAAGGAGTTCGAGAACCTTGACCAGGACCTCTTCGGGTCCCTGGACACCAGGATCGACCTGGAGCCGCTCGCCCTCAGGGAGTCGAGGCTCCTGCACCCGGACATGTCCGACCGCGACGCGCTGCTGATGCACCTGACGTTCGGCGGGATGCCGGGATACCACGTCCGCGCCCCCGGATCCACGTTCAGGGAGGCTCTGACCAACGCCTTCCTCGCGCCGGCCGCGCCTTTGAGGACCGGCGCCGAGGTGATACTCTCGAGGTTCACCCCGTTCAGAAGGTACTCGTCCATAGTCGAGGCCGTCGCGTCGGGATGCCGCAAGGTCACCGAGGTGTCCGCCCGCTCCGGCTACCTGCCGTCCTCGTGCTCCGAGTCCCTGAAGGACCTGGAGGCCGCCGGGATCATCGACAGGGAGACCCCGGTGCTCATGGGCAGGAGGGCCACGAAGCCGCTGAGGTGCCGCGACCCCGTGCTCGCCTTCACCTACGGCGTCCTGGACAGGGGGTCCTCCGCTGACCCGCTGGACCGCGCGTCCACCCTGGACACCGTAGTCGAACCGATACGCTGGTTCCTCGGCGAGAGGCTCGCCAGGCTGGCGGAGGAGTTCATCCTCGACAACTACGACGTCGACGAATCCGGAACCTGGAGGGGTGACGACTCTTCTATCCCGGTGGTCGCACACGCGTCGGACGGCAAGAACGTGATGGAGCTGTTCTGCGAGTGCTCGATGGAGGAGGCCCAGGAGGACCTCCTGGACTCCCTGAGAAAGAGGGTCGACGGCATGGGGTTCCGGGGGAACCTCAGGCACGTGATCGTCTCCGCCACGGGCTTCTCGAAGGAGTTGGAGGCCGCCGCGAGGAGCGACGGCCGCGTGATACTGATTGGGCCGGACTGCCTCTTCGGCAGGAAGCCGGCTCCGTCCCTCTGACCGCCTTCACCGGGCACACGCCCGCGCAGGCGCCGCACTCCAGGCACCCGGACGGGTCTATGCTCCTCGGGACGGCCTCGGATATGCATCCCCCGGGGCAGACGCTCCTGCACCCGAAGCATCCGATGCAGCGGCTCCCGTCTATGTGGAAGCTCACAGGCTGTACTCCCTCGGGGGCTCGCCGGAGAAGTCCGCGATGACCGCGTGCGCGTCCGCCAGATAGAACACCTCGAAGATCGGGTTCGAGGCGTCGCCGTACTGGCCCTTGACGATGGGGTTCGCCATGCACATCTCCTTGGCCTGCATGTTGTCCTCGAAGACCGCCCTGCCGTGGAGGCGGATCCACGCGAAGGTCGGGCTGGAGACGGAGATCTCCACGTTGGGGTTGGCCTGCATGTCCTTGTAGACGTCCTTCTGGTTGTTGGTGCAGAACCAGAGCTTCCCGTCGAGGAGGCCCATGAACATGAAGGGGCGGCACTTGCCCTTGCCGTCGCGTCCGATGGTCGCAAGGTACTGCACAGGATTGTCTCTGAGGAACTTCACTACTTCGTCCATCTTCTCTCACCTCCGGGGGTTCCCCGGATGGATGTACATGGCGATAGCTAACTTAAGGACACCAGAAACCGCGTGGTAACCTATTCCGTTACCTGATGGTAACGTGGCGGGACGGGGTTTTCCGGGATGTCTGACTGGCGGTTTGTTGAAATTTTTTCAACTTGACTTTGACAGTTGACTTTTGAGGCAGAGGGCAAAAACCCATTTTTCAGAGCCGTGCCGACAGGATGAAGGGCGAGAAGCGTCCTGGCCGGCCTCATGTGCGATGAAACACCTTCCAGGACAGCCTTGGCTATGG
>JAUNYA010000090.1 GCA_030539565.1 Thermoplasmata archaeon
GTGCACCTGCGGACCTCCTCGGTCCCGTGGCCCCTCTGCACGCCGCGGAGGATGTCGTCGTCCAGGATCTGCACCCCGAGCTCCACGCGGGTGGCGCCCATGCGCATCGCGCGCTCGATCTGCTCCGGCGTGAACACGTCCGGACGGGTCTCGACGGTCATCCCGACGCACCTGTGCGGCGCCGTCGTGTTGCGGATCTGGGCCTCCTCCAGCGTGTCGGAGTCCTCCCCGTTCAGGGCGTCGAAGCAGCGGCGGACGAACCACTCCTGGTACTCCGGGTCGCGGCTCGTGAACGTGCCGCCCATGATGATCAGGTCGATCTTGTCGGTCCTGTGGCCGATCTCCTCCAGCTGCCTCACGCGGTCGGTGACCTGCATCCACGGGTCGAAGGAGTTCCGGGCGGCGCGCCTCGCGGCGGGCTCCTTCCCCGTGTAGGACTGCGCCGAGTCGTTCGAGACGCCTCCGGGGCAGTAGGAGCACTTCCCATGGGGGCAGTCGTGGGGCGACGTCATCACCGCGACGGCTGCGACGCCGCTCACCGTGCGCGAGGGCTTCTTCACCAGCAGCGGGAGCATGGCCTCGCGGACGTCCTCATCCGCAAACGACAGGATCGTGGAATTGGGCGGGACCGCATCCAGGCCGTACGCCTTGCAGAGCTTCAGCTTGAGGTTCTGGAGAGAATCGCGGTCGCGCACACGGCCGTCCCTGAACGCCGCGATGAGCTCCAGGGACAGGAGTTCGACGGGGTCAGCCATAGAGGGCCCTGTCGTCGCCGGAGGGCTTCTTCGACGGCGCCTCGGGGGCCGCCTCGAGCTGCAGCATCGTCACGACAGACGCCGCGGACACATATGCCAGACCATCGACGGTGTCGAACACCAGCGCGGTGTCGCTCGCGATGGCCGCCATGCCCTTGTACACGCCCTCGAGCGAGCCGTCCCTGGCGGTGGAGATCCTGTAGCATACGCGGAACCTGGCGCCGGGCGCCAGCGAGAAATCTTCGGCCATGATTCATCTCCCTCCCATGAGCTCCTGGAAGTGGAGTATGGTCTTGCGGTAGTTCTCCATGGCCATGCTTACGTTGGCCTCGGTGAAGCTCCAGGCCTTGGCCAGGTCCCCGAACCTTATGCGGTACCCCTTGCGGGACTGGCCCTCGTACTCGACGTCCATGGCTTCCAGGAGGTCCATGGACTTCAGCTTGTTTATGTGGCGGTAGATCGTGGGCTTGGTGGTCCCTAGAAGGGTTGCCAGCTCCTCGACGGTCCACGCCTTGGAGGGGTGGGCCATGAGGTAGTCCATGAACAGACGATACGGGACGCTGTCCCTCACCGTTATCGCTCCGGTCTTCGGGTCGTAGCCCTTCGGCAGGTACCCGATCTGGACCAGAAGGGTCTCTGCCACGACGTTGACGTCGTCGACCCCCGACATGGGGGTGTTGCTTACGACCTGGAGCTCGAACAGTTTTCCGCCTCGTCACGTGTTAAGTTAAGCTCCAATTTAAACTTTTGATGACTCTAGGAACATTAGACCGCTCATATGAGGTCTTTCAGGCGGTCGATGGCCTTTATCACGCTAGTGGAGGGGATCGCCCTCGAAACGGGTATGGCGAGGATCTTCTCGATCGTGGGCGCGACGATGGGCGCGCAGACCACCCCGAGAGCGCCGTCGCGCTCCGCGCGCACGGCCGCGATGATGGCGTCCTCGACTGTGGACACAGGGTACTCGCGGATGCTCACGGTGAGGCCGTCCATGTCGATCGTCTTGGGGAGGTTCTCGAGCGTCATCGTGTTCGCCACGACGGCGATGAACCGAGAGTCCTCGGGGCCCATGATGATCTTCAGCGATTTGATCACCTGGCGGACGGTGCGGAGGTTCGGCTCCCTCTTGTCCTCCAGGATCTTGTACATGGTGCTCTGCGAGATGCCCGAGAGCTGGCAGAACTCGTTGAGGGACATGTTCAGCTCGTCGTCGAGGATGCTGCGGAAGGCCTTCTGGAACCCCCCGTCCTCCCTGAGCATGCCCGCGATAAGGTCGGATACGGTCATTTCAATCCCTTCGTGTAATCGGCCGCCGCGCTCCCCGCAACGCAGCCCTGCCCAACCGCCTTCGCGACCTGCCACGGGCGGCCCGTGACGTCGCCGCAGGCGTAAACTCCGGGGACGCCGGCCGAGCAGCCGGAGTCCACCTTGATCGTGTCGTCGACCTCCGGCATGGCGCCGAGGTCCAGGGCGATGTCCGCTGCGGACTTCGCCCCGAGCTCTATGAACACCCCGTCTGTCGGAATGGATGTCCCGTCCTGCAGGACGATGGCCTCTACCTTCCCGTCCCCCTCGATGGAGGCGGGCCTCGAGGCGTGCATGACCGCTCCGGCGTCCAGCGCCCTCCGTACCAGGGCGTCGTTCGCCTTCGGGTCCCAGCAGACCCAGTGCGTCTCGGATGCGAAGCCGGTCATGAGCTCCGCCGAGACGGCTGCCTCGGAATCGTTGCCGACGATCACGGCGCGGCGGCCCCTGTAGAAGCCGCAGTCGCATACCGCGCAGTAGCTGACGCCCTTCCCGAAGAGCTCCCTCTCCCCGGGGACGTTCAGCTTGGTGCGGGAGATGCCGGTGGCGATGACCACCGCCTTCGCCCTCACCTGCTCGCCGGACTCCAGGCCCAGCACGAAGGAGTCCCCCTCCCTCGCCGCCGAGATGACGTTCTCCTCCACGAACACCGCGCCCGTCGACTCCGCCTGGGACCGCCCCTCGGAGAGCATTCCGTCGCCGGAGGTCTCCGCGATCCCGAAGTAGTTGTCGATCAGGGTGCCGGCCAGCGCGCTCGCCGCCGGCTTTCCCAAGACGATCGTGGACGCCTTCTTCCTGGAGGCGTGTATGGCGGCCTGGACCCCCGCGGGCCCGGCGCCTATTACGGCTACGTCGCAGTCCATCAGAGCTTTTCCACGTACGCGACGATGTCCTCCTTGGGCCTGAGTCCCACGAGGGCCTCGACCAGGACCTTGTCCTTGAAGACCAGGAGGGTCGGGATCGCGTTGATCTGGAACCTGACGGCGATGCCCTGGTTCTCGTCGGTGTTGAGCTTTGCGAACTCCACCTTGCCCTTGAGCTCCTCGGCGGCCTCCTCGATTATGGGTCCCATGCGCCTGCAGGGGCCGCACCAGGGCGCCCAGCAGTCGATGATCGCGATGTGGTTGGCCTCCACGAAGGAGTCGAAGTTGGATTCGTTCAGTTCGGTGACCATTTGTGCTCACTCATTGTCGGTAGGGCGCGGCGACTATATGATGGAATCCATCGATAGCCAGACGCTTCGCGAAACGAACGATGTCCGGAGCCGTCAGGCCAGCACCGTGGTGAGCTCCGCCGTGAGCGACACGCCGCCGTCGGAGACGGTCACCGTGGGCACCCTGCAGAGGTCCGTGGCGACGGTGAACGTGTACGTGCACGTGCCGTCGGCCCAGGTCCAAACGGTCACGGCCTCCTCCCCGACCGTCGACTCGCCCGCGTATCCGTATATCGTCGACACGGGCGTGCCGTCGCTCTCGAAGAAGATCCAGAAGGTGTACGACACCCCGTTCCCGGAGGCGTCGGAGGCGGTCAGCGAGAAGGTGTACGCGGGGTAGTTCGAGTTCTCCTCCATGTACGTGGCCGTTGCGGATCCGGTGTACTCCACGCCGTCGACCGTGCCTGACACCGTGTACTCGCGGGTGGTCTTGATGAGGTCGTCCCCCTCCATGACCGAGGAGAGCGCGTACATCGCCAGGGCTCCGCCCATGAAGAGCACCACCATGATGACCGCGAGGATCGTCATCTCCTTCCCGCCGCTCATACGAACACCGAATTCCCGGCGCGCGGCCGGAGCCGCCGCCTGCCCACATGGACAGACGGCATAGGATAAAACACCCTTCAGGGCGGGACGTGTCGGAGGTATGACTTGCCCGTTTCATCCAGATGGGCTATAGTAACACTAATCTGAATATTAATGTTACTCGACGGGAGACATGGCTCCGCCTGTCCGACGGTTCCGATCCGGTCAGTAGACGCCCATGCGCCTGGCCAGCGGGAGGTCCGGGATCTCCCCGATCCTGCGGGGGATGACGTCCATGTCCTCGCCGTAGAGCCTGGAGAGCTCCTGGTGCAGCGCCTCGACCCTGTCCGCACCGCGGTCCGCGCCCTTGTTCCTGAGCTTGTTGACCGAGTGCATGTGGTCCACGACGCGGTTGTCGCTGACCATGTTGTCCGCGTGGGCGACGATCTTCTCCTCCAGCGTGCGGGGCATGTAGTCCGCGGGCGGGAGGTTCATCTCCTTGACGTCCTGCTCGTCGAGCCCTGCGCCGGTGTGCTTGCGGACGATGTCCACGATCTCCGTCGGCAGCCCGTATGCGGAGACGATCTGCGACCCGATGTACGCGTGCATGATGGAGTGGTCCACCGCGCGGCCGATGTCGTGCAGCAGCGCGCCCGCCGTGACGAGCTCGGGATCCGCCCCGTCGATGCGAGAGAGCATCTCCTGCGCCACCGCGTTCACGGTGCAGCAGTGGATGATGACCCTGCGCTTGCAGCCGGCCTCCTCGAGGTACTCGATGCAGCGCTCGTC
>JAUNYA010000091.1 GCA_030539565.1 Thermoplasmata archaeon
CGATGTCGACGATGTCCTCCACGGTCTGCGGCCTGGGGTAGAACCCGGGGTTGGCGTCCACTATGGACACCCCGAGCCTGGCGAGCTTCAGCTCGTTCTCCAGCATGATGGCGCTCTTCGGCGTCTCGCGCACCAGTAGGATGAGCCTCCTGCCCTCCTTCAGGCACACCGCCGCCGCCCTGGTGATCAGAGTGTCGGCAATACCGCAGGCGATCTTCGCCACGGTGGACTCGGTGCACGGGGCGATGAACATCACGTCGAAGCGGTGGCTCCCGGATGCGACGGGGGAGAACATGTCCCCGTCGTCGTAGCACTCTTCCGCCAGCCCGGAGACCATCTCCGGGGTCCAGTCGGTCTCCGCGGGTATCACGAGCTTGGCAGTGTCCGACATCACGAGGGCCTTCTCGCCGTCCAGCAGCTGGAGCAGGCGGATGCCGTAGACCGAGCCGGAGGCTCCCGTTATGGCGACGACCGAGCGCATGCCCTCTGGATGGCGGTCGGCCACTTAATCATGACGCAGGTCCCGGACTATAATCAGCATCGTGATTTCTCATGTGAAATGCGATATGTTCGGGTATGATGAGATACCATAAACTCTACGCAACTGAGTTCATCAAATGAGTCGTCAGGGATAGTTTCGTACCGTGCTGTGACAGAATGGGCTAAGTATTATCAAGGATGGGCGTTCTGTTTCAATCATGTCTGATGCAGTCTTCATCGCGCCGGATGTAATGGAGAGAGCTAAGGTCCTCGCCGATAGTAGGGGGATGTCAGTCTCCGACTATCTCAACATCATTTTGATGGAGGTTTTTGATGAAGACGAATTAGATTATGAGAGGTGCAAGGCCGCTTGCGAAGAGTACGACCGGAATCCCATCTCATATTCCCTCTCGGATTCCAAGCGCAGGCTGGGTCTGGAATGAGGTATTCTGTCAGAATCTCGGATATAGCAGAGAAACAGGTTGCTAAGCTATCCCGGGACGATTTGAAGAGGATATACTCATGGATAGAGACCAATCTTGAGGGATGTGAGGATCCGTATAGGACGGGTAAGCCCTTGGAAGGTCAGTACAAAGGCCTCTGGAGATACAGAGTCGGAGATTATCGTATCTTCGCCAGGATATCGGACGGTGAGCTTCTGATTCTAATAATCGAAGTCAAACACCGTCGTAATGCCTACAAGGGGTAAGATCAGGCTCCCACCATTATCCTGGTAGGGGTCCGATCAATCCATCGTCGAGTTGATTGCGATCTCCGCGATGTCCATGGAGTACTCGGCGACCCTCTTGACCGACCCGGCGATGAGCTCGGCGGCCATCGCGGGCTTGCCTGTCAGGTCATCGGCCATGGCGCTGATCTCCTGGGAGCGCGCCACGAGCTTCTCGCCGGCCTCGATGCACCTGTTGGCGCGGGCCATGTCCCTGTCGGACCAGGTGCCGACGGATTCCACCATCAGCGAGACCACGTCCCTGCCGGTCGCCAGGATCTCGGCGTCCAGGCTGGTGGGGTCGTCGATGAGCGGCCTGAGGTTCGACGCCAGGAGAACGGAGTGGTCCCCGATCCTCTCCAGCGAGCGGCTGATGCTGCTGCACCTGGAGATCTCGCACAGGTCCATGCCCATGCGGCGGGAGATGGTGATGTCCTTCTGGTGGATGTTGACCTGACGGGAGATGAGCCAGTCTATGCGGTCCACCTCGCGGTCCCTGTCCGGCATTCCGGAGAGAAGCGACACGTCCTTCCTCTCCAGCCCGTCCATCGTGTCGTTGAGCATGTTGCGCACGAGGACCTTCATCCTCTCGACGGACTTGGCGGGCCTCATCTCGCCCTGGTCCATCAGGTCCTTGATCACGATGGAGTCGTCGTTCTCTTCCATTATCTCCAGGCCGATGGCGGTCTGCGCGAACGAGGACGCCGTCGAAGCGGCCATGCTGGACAGCCCGGAATCGGATTTCAGGACGATGGAGTCGTGGCCGGCGATGTACGCGCCGACGAGCATCCTGTAGAGGAAGTCCCTGTCGGTGACGCCCGTGGCGTCGATAGTCTTGACGGACCCCATGCTGGCGGCCTGCTCGCCGCCGGGGTAGATCACCATGCTGCCGTCCGGCTGGGGCTGGAGGCCCACGGTGTCGTTCTTGCGGATGCCCACTGAATCGGCCCAGTCCTTGGGGAGGGTGATCATGTATGAGGAACCGCCGGTGATCTGAATCTTTCTGAGGTCCATCGTTCTCGGTTTCCGTGTATCCATATGGGTGATATAAAGACGATTGATAGATTATATATTATTCTATATTGAATATATAGATAAAGCGCCGTTAGGATTGGCGTTTTCTGCCTATGTATCATATTATAGGCCAACTAAGGCCCGCGTGCGTACCTATCCGGGAAGCCGTCTATGTCGGCGGACGCGCCGAATACGGAGGCGTCTCCCCTACGGATCTTAGAGCACCCGGGAAAACCCGACCAGTCGGATGATAATTCCATTTGTCCGTTTGAATCAGGAATAATCCATTGTGTTATAAACGGGTTGATTTTATTTATAAACTCATCTCCATAATACCAATAAAATATGTATCCAATGGTACCATATATATGCCTCTAAAGAAATCAATATAATAAATCGGCTAACTATATACATGGACCTCGACTAGGCTGTTTTCGAGGTGCTTAGACCTTGGACAACAAGATTTACGCGATTGTTGCGGTCGTCATCATCCTCGTGGCCGGAGTGGGAGCCTACTTCGTCCTCGGAGGAGGCAACGACAGCAGCAACAACAGCGATCCCCATGCTGTCACCCTCGACGGCGTCACCGCCAGCGAGGAGAACGTCAGCAACGGGACGTATGAGATTTCCAGAAACCTCGTTCTCGTAACGCTCGGCGAGCCCACCGGCAACGTCGCAGCATTCCTCAGCTGGATCACCAGCGCCGAGGGACAGGCCATCCTCGCGGAGGAGTTCGTGCCCCTCGATTCCGAAGACATGACGACAGAGGTCGCCCCCTCTTCCAGCGGACAGACCTCCCTCGTCGTCGGCGGCTCCACCTCCCTGACCGAGACCATGACGAAACTGGTCGAGGCCTACACCGCCAAGTACTCCTTCATGAGCATCTCCGTCCAGACCGGGGGATCCGGCGTCGGAGAGAGCAGCGCAGCCTCGGGAACGTTCGACATCGGAATGCTCTCCAGGGACATGAGCAGCAAGTACGAGGGAACCCTCGTCGACCACACCATCGGACACGACGGAGTCGCCGTCGTGTGCAACATCGAGGGCGTCGAGAACCTGACGCTCGAGCAGGTCGCCAAGATCTTCAGCGGCGAGTACACCAACTGGAACCAGGTCGGAGGACCCGACGAGACCATCCGCGTGATCATCCGCGAGGACGGATCCGGAACCCGCGAGTGCTTCGAGAACGCCATGAAGACCGTCGAGTCCGACTGGGTCGTCACAACCAACGCTCAGTCCTGCAACGCTACCAACACCGTCATCACCAACATCAAGTCCACCTACGGATCCATCGGCTACATCAGCATCGGAAAGCTCTCCGAGCTCGATGACAGCAGCGAGGTCACCGGGACCCACGCCGTCACCCTCGACGGAATCACCGCCAGCGAGGAGAACGTCAGCAACGGCACCTACGAGATCTCCAGGAACCTCGTCCTGGTGACTCTCGGCGAGCCCACCGGCAACACCGCCGCCTTCCTGAGCTGGATCACCAGCGCCGAGGGACAGGCCATCCTCGCCGAGGAGTTCGTCCCCCTCGACTCGTCCGAGATGACGACCGAGATCGCGCCCAGCAGCTCCGGAAAGACCTCCCTGGTCGTCGGAGGCTCGACGTCGCTTACTGAGACCATGACCAAGCTGGTCGAGGCCTACACCGCCAAGTACTCCTTCATGAGCATCTCCGTCCAGACCGGGGGATCCGGCGTCGGAGAGAGCAGCGCAGCCTCGGGAACGTTCGACATCGGAATGCTCTCCAGGGACATGAGCAGCAAGTACGAGGGAACCCTCGTCGACCACACCATCGGACACGACGGAGTCGCCGTCGTGTGCAACATCGAGGGCGTCGAGAACCTGACGCTCGAGCAGGTCGCCAAGATCTTCAGCGGCGAGTACACCAACTGGAACCAGGTCGGAGGACCCGACGAGACCATCCGCGTGATCATCCGCGAGGACGGATCCGGAACCCGCGAGTGCTTCGAGAACGCCATGAAGACCACAGACTCCGGATGGACGGTCACCACCAACGCTCAGTCCTGCAACGCCACCAACACGGTCATCACCAACGTGCAGACCACCGACGGCGCCATCGGATACATCAGCATCGGAAAGCTCAGCGAGCTGTGAGGTGCCCTCATGGAAACGAATCAGTACGGTCTTAAGAGGGGCAGCAGGACCGACAGCGACAGACTGATGAAGTACGTTCTGGTCGGGGTGTCCTCCCTGGCCGTACTGATCGTCTTACTCATCATCGTGTTCACTGTCGCGAACAGCTGGACCTCGATAACCGAGACCGGGATCTGGGAGTTCCTCTTCGGATCGA
>JAUNYA010000014.1 GCA_030539565.1 Thermoplasmata archaeon
CCGCTGGTCTCCGGCCTGGCCGAGGACTACGCGCTGGCGCACGGGCTCCCCCTGGACCTCGTCCCGCGCGGGCGCCCGTTCCGCAGGTCGGGGGTTCTGTTCACGTGGGACCTCACCAGGTACCCCATGAGGCGCCCGGACGACGACATCCTCCTGGCGTGCCCGACCTACAACTGGGAGATCGTCCTGAACATCAGCCCCGAGCAGATGGCGGAGGTCATCTTCCTGAGCCTGACCGGCATCGACGAGATGGTCAGGTCCTCCGGCGACCGCGGGCTGATCCGCGCCATCGGATGCGATCCCGAACAGTTCACCGTGTGGCCGTTCGAGGGCTTCGCGGATTTCACCGGGTCCGAGAGGATCCAGATGCCCGTGGTGGGCCCGAGGGACGAGGCCCTGCACAACCTGGTCGACTCGATAGTCCGCACCGCGGTCCGTCTCGCGAGGGACGACGGCAAGACCGGGCCGCAGATGCCCAAGGGCTTCCCGCAGGCGTACCGCAGGATAGTCGCGGCCGCTGTGGACGCGGTCCTGGGCGACGAGCCCTGGGACGCGTCGATCTACAGGTCCTCGCCGGACGGCCACTGGGGGGACGACGACCTCGTCCCGATCTCGTCCGGGGCCCCAGACTGCCCCGTTATCCTCCCGCAGGTCTACCCGGAGACGGCACCGCCGTCCGTCAACCTGAGGGAGCTGGAGTCCGCCAGATCGGCGGAGTCCGACGAGGATGTCGCGTACGTCCCGTCCGGGAGGACGATGACCTCGTACCAGACCATGGACGACGCCCAGCGCGAGTTCTACGTCTCGTGGCGCACCAGGGCCAGGAAGGGGGACTACCGCGACACCGACTCCGGATACCTCTGGCTGTACTGCGTCGAGCTCATCAACCGCGACGACTCCCCGGAGGAGGTCCAGGCGGAGCTGGAGCGGGCGGCGGACGCCTTCTTCGAAGCGCAGCCCCCGTACCTCATGGCCGCCGCGGCGGACCATGCGCTCCTGCACGGCTTCGACGTCCCGCCCCAGACCATGGAGCGCAGGTGCAGCAACCACCTGGCCCATATCAAGATCGCATCCCGTCCGCCCGGCAGGATGAGCATCCGCCTCGCCGAGCAGTACGCCGAGTACGACGCCGACAGGTACGTCTCCCACGACCCCAGGCTGTACGCCGAGGCGTTCACCCTGGCGGTCCGCGCGGTGGACTCGAGGATGGAGACCGTCTACCACAGGCGCATCGTGGACCTCGGGGGAACGGCCGTGTACACCACGACGAAGAGGCTCTACCAGGGCCTCTGGATGCCCCGCCACCCGGTGATGTCCCTGGACTTCAGGAACGCGCTGGGGATCAAGAGGCTGACCGACATGATGGACGGCATCCTCAGGGTGACGATACGCACGGTCAACCGCCGCCTCGGAAAGTCGTATCCCAGGATGCCGGAGATCAGGGCGGAGTACGCGGCGGCCGTGGAGGGGGCGGTGAACGGGTACATGGACCGCAGGGAGGCCGCAGACCGCGCCAGGAGGGCGAGGGAGGAGGCCGACAGCATCGTCATCGACAGGGACGCCGTGGCATCCGCTGCGGCGGATCTCGAAGCGGTCCGCGGGATGATGGCCGTCGGGGAGGACATCCAGGAGGAGATCTCCGAGGAGCCGCCCGAGCCCGAGCCGGAACCCACCGGATGGGACGCGCTGATAGCCTCCCTGGACCCGGTGGAGCTGTCGTATCTCGTGGCATCACTCACCAACCGCGGCGCGGGGGAGCACACCCTCGAGGGCACCGGCAGGCGCCCCGCGGAGGTCGAGGGGGCGGTCAACACCAAGGCGATGGACGCCGTCGGGGACACCGTCATAGAGTACGGAAAGGCGTTCGCGGAGTACGCCGGGGAGATCTCCGAAGCCCTGAGGGACCTGCGGTGAACCTCTATACCATGACGGCCATGGAGGTGCATGCCCTACTGGGTTCAGTTCCCTGGAATTCTCCACTTCACCACTGATGAGTTCATCGAGAGCATGGAAAGGTACAGGGATGCGGAGGGCGTTCCCTGCAAGGCGGTCCCCAGCAGCTTCCTCAACCCCATACATTCCAAGATGAGCGAGCAGAGTCTGCAGTTCTACCTCTGGTGGAGGGAGGCGGCCCGTAGGGGGAAGGTGCTCACAGACGACAGGGGATACGCATGGCTGTATGTCGCCGAGCTGCTGAACTCGGATGAGGGCCCCCGCGATGTCCTGGACCGTCTGGTGGAGTTCTACACCGCGGCGGGCGACATGAATTGCACTAGGGTCATCCAGTTCGTCGTGGAGGACTACGCGAAGTTCCATGGATTCCCGACGAGGGAACTTCCCAGGAACGGCAGGATGCACCTGTCCACGGAGGCCCTGACCGATGACCTCCTGGGATACCCGATCACAGTGAATTTCCCCAGGGACATCCTGGGGCACCAGGATTACGACTGGTCCGACGTATCGGACCTCACCGCGGATCAGATGACCGAGGCGATGGTGAGGTTCGTCAGGGGCCTGGACGAGTTGACCCGCACCACATACGGCCTCGGGTTCATGAGCGCCATCGGGTCGGTCATGGAGGGCGGCGACTACACGCCGTTCGAGGTGTTCCCGTACAGATGGGACCGCCACGATGTCGGGTACGCGGACGCCACCTCAGAGGGATGCGTATTCGATATGTTCATGGACGCCGCCGTCAAGGAGGCCGCATCCCATACCCGCAGGAAGGGCAGGAGGGCGCTTTCAGTCCCGGACTGCCTCCTGCCGGAATACCGCGAGATCGTCGATGCTGCCGTGGATTCCGTGCTCTCGGGTGCCGACTGGGATCCGGCGGCATGGAGGAGGTCGGACATAGGGTTCTGGGGGAGGGAGACGCTCCCGTACGCGGATGACGGCGGCGATGCGGCGGACGAGCTCCTTGACTCTTGCCACGTCCTGGATCAGAGGATGCCCGTGAGGACGAAACCCGACATCGATCCCGGCGATCTGATGTCGCATTGGTCCGAACGCTCGCACGAGCACCCGGCCTACGTGCCGTCCGGACGCCTGATGCCCGACTATCGCAGGATGGACGAGGACCAGACCGCCTACTACATCTCATGGCGCACGTATGCGATGGAGGGGGTGTACACCGACACCGACTCCGGCTACCTGTGGCTGTACCTCACGGAACTGGTCAACTGCGCCGAGGACCCTGCATGGGCGCAGGGGAGGATAGAGGAGCTGGCACACGTGTTCGTCCCGGATGGCTTCGACACCAGGGGCATGTTCTACGATACCATGGTCGACCATGCCGTGGAGCACGGCCTGCCCATATCGGAGACCGTCCTCGGGCAGCTGGAGGGCCGTTGCGCCGCATATCTGGTGCTGGAGTCCGACCCCGTCCGCCCGTTGAGGATGCACCACGTCATCAACATGTCCGAGTGCGACCTGCACCCGTACATCGACTACGACGACATCGGAACCTACGACAGGGCGGTCCTGGCGGCGGTCCGCGCCGTGGATTCAGCCATGGCCCGCAAGGGGAAGAGGCTGGTGGATCTGGCGGGCCGGAGCGACGAGTTCCTGAAGAGGAGGCTGTATGCGCATCTCTGGTATCCGGAGAAGAGGATAGCCACGCTGAGGTATCGGAACATCTCCACAAAGCGCCTCATGCACATGATGGAGTGCATCGCCAAGACCGTAATCAGCAGGATCAACAGATCCAAGGGCAGGAGGGCGCCGAGGATACCCGAAGACTTCCCGGAAGAGTACCGCGCGGCCGCCGAGGCGGCGGTCGTCGAGATCATGGGCACCGGGGACAGCAGGGCGGTCGCCGAGAAGAGGGCCAGGCCCCTGGCCCTGATGGTCAGGATAGACATGGGTGCCGTGGAGTCGGCGGAGAGGGACCTCGCCGCGGTTACCGGCATGATGGCCGTCCGGGAGGAGGAACCCGAGCAGGATGCTGTGGTGCCTGATGTCCCCGTCTCTAAGGGCTGGGATGCGTTTATCGCCTCCCTGGACCAGGCGGAGGCCGCGTTCCTCGCCGACGCGCTGACCTCGAAGGGCGCCAAGGCGTCCTACTCCGGGAGGAGGAGGGGTGAGCTGGAGGAATCCGTGAACTCCAAGGCCATGGATGCCGTCGGCGATGCGGTGGTCGAGGACGGCCGCGCCGTAGAGGACTACCGCGGCGAGCTCGAACGCATCGTGGCCCGCACGCGTGCGTGACCTAATAACGTATGAGCGCATCGCCCTCCGCACAGCGGAAGCTCAGAGGGGACGACAAATGGCCGAGATACCGAAGAGGACACTTATCACGATGATGAACGCGCTCTCTTCCGGCGTGGTGCCGCGCAGGGGCCTGGAGTACATCGCCGTGGGCCGCAGGCGCGAGACCGAGACCTTCGTCTCCGACCTGGAGGACACCGCCGAGGGCGGCGGGGCGTTCCGCTTCATATCGGGCCGCTACGGCAACGGCAAGAGCTTCATGATCCAGATGGTCAGGAACTACGCCATGGACCGCGGGTTCGCGGTCATGGACGCCGACCTCGCCATCAACCGCCGCCTCACCGGCAGCAAGGGCGAGGGCCTCAACACCTACCGCGAGCTGGTCCGCAACCTGGCCGTCAAGGCCCGCCCGGACGGCGGCGCCATGGAGCTCGTGCTCCAGAACTGGCTGTATCCCATCATCGACTCCTGCGGGAAGGACCCCGAAGCCGTCGCCAAGGAGGTCCGCTCCGCGACCGCCGGCATGTCCGGCATGACGTTCTACCGCGATTTCACCACGGCGGTCATCGCATACGCCGGCGACCTGATCGCCGAGCGCGACGACAGCCCCGCCATACGCTGGCTCAAGGGCGAGTACGACCGCAAGTCGGACGTCCGCTCCCACCTCGGCATGTCCACGCTCATCGGCGACTCCAACTGGTACGACGTGGTCAAGCTCTGGTCCGCCCTCGTGGTCTGCGCCGGGTACCGCGGCATGGTCGTCTTCCTGGACGAGGCCGTGGTCCTCTACAAGCTCCAGAACCGCGCCTCCAGGAGCAACAACTACGAGCGCCTGCTCACGATGTTCAACGACATAATGCAGGGGAAGTCCTCGCACCTGTCGGTCTACGTGTGCGGGACCCCCGAGTTCATCACCGACCCGGACCGCGGGCTCTACAGCTACGAGGCCCTGCGCTCGAGGCTCGTCTCGGGGCGCTTCGAGAACGGGTACGACAACTACCAGGGTCCCGTGATCAACCTCCGCCCGCTGACGACCGAGGAGGTGTTCGTGCTGCTGCGCACCCTGCGCGGGATGCACGAGCAGCGGTACGGGTACGAGTCCGGGATAACGGACGAGATGCTCGAGACGTACCTGCGCACCGTGACGGCGACGATCGGCGGCAGGGACATGGTCACGCCGAGGGAGATCACCAGGGACTTCATCTCGCTGCTGGACACGCTCCACCAGAACCCCCAGGCCCGCTTCTCCGACATGGTCGAGGGCCGCAGGGTGGACGCGGACCGCAACCCGGACGACGATCTCATCGACGATCTGGAGATATGACCGACCACTTCGACAGGATGCCGGCGTTCGTCAGGGAGCGCATCCACGCGGAAGGATGGACCTCCTGGCGCGGCGTCCAGGAGGACTCCTTCGACGTGCTGTTCGACACCGACGAACATCTTCTGATAACGGCGGGCACGTCCTCGGGGAAGACCGAGGCCGCGATGCTCCCGGTCGTCACGTCGCTCTACAACGACCGTCCGGCGGGTGTCGGGGCGCTGTATGTCGGGCCGACGAAGGCTCTGATAGACGACCAGTTCGCCCGCCTGGACAGGCTCCTGAGGGACTCGCCGATCCCGGTGACCGGGTGGCATGGCGATATCGCGAAAGCGTCCAAGGACAGGATGCGGGAGCACCCCGAGGGGATTCTCCAGATCACGCCGGAGTCCCTGCAAGGTGTTGTGTGCGATCCCGAGCTGGTGCGCAGGATGTTCCCTGACCTGAGGTTCGTGGTCATCGATGAGGTGCACTCGTTCATGGCGTCGGACAGGGGACTGCAGCTCCTGTGCGAACTGGCGTCGATAGAGCGCATCGCAGGTTGCTCCCCGAGGAGGATAGGGCTCTCGGCGACGCTCTCGGACACCGCCGCCGCTTCCGACTGGCTCCGCGCCGGGACGGAGCGGAGGGTCTCCGTCGTATCATCGCCTGGAGATACCTCGGGCAGGATCGGCGTGAAGCACGTCCGCATCCCGGCCGGGGAGGACAGGAAGGCGGCCGTCCTGGCGTATTACAAGGAATTGCACCGTCTGACCGACGGTTACTCCTGCATAGTGTTCACCAACAGCCGCGGCTCCGCCGAGAGGACCGCGCGCTCGCTGGAGAAGGTGTCGAAGGCCGAGGGCTCCCAGGGCACTGTGAGGATACACCACGGGTCGCTGTCCGCTTCGCTCAGGCACGACGCGGAGGCGGACCTGAAGGGGGGCCGCCGTCCGACGGTCGTGGCGACGTCAACACTCGAGCTGGGCATGGACGTCGGCGGCCTGGACCGCGTGGTCCAGATCGGGGCGCCGTACACCTGCTCGTCGATGCTCCAGAGGATGGGCAGGACCGGCCGCAGGGGAGGCCGCAGGGAGATGGTCATCGTCTGCCTGGACGACGACTCCAAATGGTCGCCGTCGCCGCCGGGCGTCTCCATGGAGCTGATTCGGGCTATCGCAGTCGCGGACCTGGCGGTGCGCGGGGGCTGGACCGAGCCCATACGCCAGGACCCGCTGCCGTTCGGACTGCTGTACCATCAGATGCTGACCTATCTCAAGGGGGCGGAGCACGACGTCCGCTGGCCGGAGCTGAGGGACGCGATGCTGGCGATGTGGCCGTTCCGGAACGTCTCCGAAGAGGAGGCCAGGGAGCTGGCCAGGCACATGCTGTCCGAGGGCCACCTGCAGAGGATGGGGGACGGGACGCTGCTGATCGGGTTGAAAGCGGAGCCGATTGTCAACGGGAAGGACTTCGCGTCGGTGTTCGAGGTGCCGGCCGAGACGGAGGTCCGCGTCGGGGGCGAGTCCATCGGGACGGTCCAGGGCCGCCCGAAGGAGGGGGCTCTCGTCAGCCTCGCGGGGAAGGTCTGGACGGTGTACCGGACGGGCGACGGATACGTCGAGGTGAGGGAGGCTCCCGCGGACTCGGTGGCCGAGTCCAAGTGGGAGTCCAGGCCTCCGGATGTGGACGACCGCGTCATGTCGAGGATGAGGGAGGTGCTCCTGTCGGACGAGCGGTTCCCGTGGCTGGACTCGGCCGCTAAGGCGGAGCTGCAGGCGTCCAGGTCCGCGTTCAGGGACGGCGGGTTCGACGGTTATCTGGAGACCCCTGCCGGCTACACGATCTTCCCGTGGGTGGGGACCAGGAGGTTCGAGGCCATGCGCAGGGCGCTGGCCGACATGGACGGCGTCGAGGTCCTCGCCCACGCTTCCCCGTACTGGATCGCGGTCAGGACGCAGAGGTCCCAGGGACAGCTGGAGCAGGGCCTGAGGAACATCGTCCGCTCCTCGGACGAGGAGGACTTCGTCCTGCAGGAGGACGTGGAG
The DNA here is from genome assembly GCA_030539565.1 of Thermoplasmata archaeon. GTDB lineage: Archaea > Thermoplasmatota > Thermoplasmata > Methanomassiliicoccales > Methanomethylophilaceae > Methanoprimaticola. The sequence continues at coordinate 7,555 of JAUNYA010000014.1, forward strand.
GACATGGGCAAGTTCGAGAGGTTCGTTCCCGAGGGCCTCAGGGCGAGGGAGTTCGCCGCGGACAGGCTCGACTTCCGGTTCGTCGAATGATTCGGTGTTCTACGACTGTATCGCCTTGGAGTCGGTCGACCTCGGCGGAGTGGAGGCTGTGGGAAGATACGCCTTCGGTGGATGCTACAGCCTTTTCGACACGGGGCGTCTCGGCAGCATAGTCTCAATCGGCGAGCACGCCTTCCACGGGTGCAGATCGCTCGTCTCGGTGACTCTGGCCGATACCTTGGAGACGCTGGGCGCCAGCGCGTTCTATGACTGCCGGAGCCTAGAGACGCTCTCGTTTGAGGGCAATATGCCCGAGATTGGGGCGGATGCGGTGCTGGCGGACACCATTGCCGAGATCTTCTCAAGCCACGCAGCATCCTGGTCAGATTACGTCGGCGTGCTGAGGGTTGTGGACGATGGTTCAGGGTTCACGTGGATCGTGTTCTTGCTGCTGGTCGTGGTCCTGGCCATGGCAGTTGTATTGTTCGTTATAAGAAGGTCCGGGCGCCGCTCGCCTGATTTTCACATGGCGCCTGCATGGATGATGGTGTCATTTCCGCGGTTCCGGATGTCCGTATTCTCACATTGTGTGGCCAACTCTTAAATCAACCTCTATCCTTTTTGAAAATGAAGATCACATAACACCGACACACATCGTGCAGTTGTAGAAGAGTGCGGATGCAGACAAAGTTAGTGGCGGCACAGGCGACATCTTAAGAATAAGGAAGATAACGATAGGTCGGTGAACGGAATGGACAGTTCGGAGGGAATGCTCGCAATGGATCTATGGGGTAAGAAGGGCCCCGACGGATCCGTGCATCTCCTGGAGTATCATCTCATCGATGCCGCCGTCGTATGCGGGGAGATCCTAAGGCACGATTCGAAGTCCCTCCGCCTGATTGCCGATGATCTCGGCATCGGGGAGGAGGAATGCCTGGAGCTGATGTCATACCTGACAGCAGTCCATGACATAGGCAAGGCAAGCAGCCTCTTCCAAGACGAATCCATCCGGTCCACGTATCGTCATGACCGGATAGGTTACGTTTTCCTCATGACGGCCGGGAAGGACGAGTTCACGCGGGCCGTGACCGGTAGCGACCGCAACGGGACAGACCGGCACCTCGAGGATCTGGTGAAGTGGCTCTCCCATGCCGCAACGATGCATCACGGCAGGTGCAAAATCACAGATGACCCAACGGAGCGTACGGAGGATGTCCTTCCCACGGATGCGGACAGGCACGCGGCCGTCACGATCCTCAGCCGCATGGGAAGCATCTTCATGGAGTCGGGAGGAAAGCTCGGATCCAGCAGGGGCCTGAGTCCCCGCTCGAAGTCGGTAACCAACATCATCGCCGGCCTGGTCTCCATGTCCGATTGGATCGCGTCCGATGAGACGATTTTCGGATGGACCTCCGGGAGGATGGACCTTCTCGACTACAGGAGACGTACCGAGTCCAGGGCGAGGGAGATCTTCGACAGTGACATCCTCGGCATCGGAAGGATGCTCCCCGGATGCGGTTCGTTCCAGGAGGTATTCGGGATGGCTCCCACTCAGGTACAGTCGCTGTTGTCGGAGCCGGAGGCCGGCCCCCAGCTGGTCATCCTGGAGGACGCCACCGGCAGCGGGAAGACCGAGGCTGCCCTGTCGTGGGCACTTGGAAAGCTGGCCCTCGGTTCCGAGTCGGGGATAACGATAGCGCTTCCGACGAGGTCCACCACTAACATGATGTTCGAAAGGGTCAGGCGCACCGCCGACACGCTCCTGTGCGACGGAAGGAGCGTGGCGCTGGTCCACGGGACCGCACGGAAATACCTGGAGTCCGACGGTCGCTCCGATACGGGCGGCTGGTACTCCGAAAGCGGGAACAAGCCCATGTTCTCCAACCTGACGATATGCACGGTGGATCAGGCGCTCAAGGCGGTCATCCCCGTCCGCTACGCCCCGCTGAGGTTGCTGTCCCTGGAGCGTCACGTTCTCATCATAGACGAGGTCCACTCCTATGACGCGTACACGTTCCATCTGATCTGCACGCTGGTCCGTGCCTGTGCGATGTTCGGGATATCGGTGATTGCGATGTCCGCCACGTTGCCCATTGGGATGCGCAGGAGGCTCGTCAGGTCGTACTGCCCGGAAGCAGGTGTGTCCAGCGACGCGTATCCTCTGGTCACAGTATGTGCCGGAGGGGCGTGCAGGGAGATCCCCTGCAACATCGCCGCCCGGTCCAGGAGGACCGTGTTCGCCAGGTACGTCTCGGACGAAGCGGCCCTCGTGGAGGAGATGACCTCGCTCGCGTCCGAGGGGTTCGCGGTCTGCTGGATCCGCAACACCGTGGATGACGCTATCTCGGCATACGACAAGGTGTGCGACGACGGGCGGTTTGAGACCATACTGATCCACTCGAGGTTTATGCTGGCGGACCGTCAGGACCAGGAGAAGCGCATCATCGGGAAATGCGGCAGGGATGCTGTGAGGGAGAGAGGGCTCCTCGTGGTGAGCACGCAGGTTCTTGAGCAGTCTCTGGACATCTCGTTCGACAGGGTGTTCTCGGACCTGTCCCCGATGGATTCGCTGATCCAGAGGATCGGACGCGACCAGAGGTTTCCAGGTTCCGTCCTCCCATGCGAGGTCGTGGTCCACGGCCCGGCCATCGTCGACGATCCCGACGGGGGTTGGTACAGCTCCTACTTCGGCGGGGCCGGCCACGTCTACCCCAACACATACTCGCTTTGGAGGACCGCCAACAGGGTGGACGGGGCGGAGATACGCATCCCGGAGGATTACAGGGACCTCATCGAGGATGCCTACGCAGTCCCGCCGGAGGGCAGTCCGTTTCGTGGCGGATATGATTCGTTTGTATCGAGGAACGAGGTCATGGAGTCCGGTGCCGGATGGATCGAGCTCGATCTGGAGGAGCAGTACGGTAACACGCCTATAGGCGACAGGGAGGAGGTCCCTGACACCGACGTGGTGACGCGCGAGCCGGGACACATCGCCCGGTGCATACTGGCGGTGGAGACGCCGGAGGGGCTGGTTCCCGCCGCCGGGGATACGATGTCCAGTACTATATCGCTCAGAAAGCAGGTCGGAATGTTCGAAGGAGAAGCGTTCGGAAGAGCATGGAGGTACACCAAGGTGGTCAGGATGAGAAGGAATGGTGATGGGAAGATGAGATCGGAGGATCTGGAGTACGATTCGGAGAGGGGTGCGAGATATGTTCAATCTCATCGAGGAGAGATGGATTCCCGTAAGATGCAGATCCGGAGCGATCCGGAGGATAGCCCCGTGGGAGATTACCGACGGGACTGATGCACCGGTGGAGGTGTGCCACGTAAGGCCGGATTTCAACTCCGGCCTGACGCAGTTCCTGATAGCGCTGGTGCAGACCGCCTTCACGCCGGACGACACGTACGATTGGCTGGATGCGCTGGATGCTCGGCCATCGCCGGAGGAACTGAGGTCGAAGATGGCACCCTTCTCGGACGCGTTCGAACTCTTCGATGCGGAGCATCCGTTCATGCAGAGCACCGAGTTCTCCAAGCCCAAGGCGAAGAAGTCCACGAGACTCCTCATCTCGTCCCCGGGCGACAACACCATGAAGCACAACACGGACCTGTTCGAGAAGCGCGAGGTCGGGGACGTATGCCTCTGTAGGGCATGCGCGGCGACCGCACTGTTCACGCTGCAGTCCATGGCCAACCCCGGGGGCTCCGGCCTCAGGGTCTCGGTCCGCGGTTCGTCCGCAACCACCACGATCGTCCTGGGAAACGACCTGTGGACCACGGTATGGCTCAATGTGCTCGACCGGAAGAGGCTGTCCGTCGGGGAGGGTTCCGATCCAAAGGCATCCCCGTTCTGGTGGATGTCACAAGCGCTCCCGAATCCGGACAAATCCGTCAAACCGGTCGGAAGCAATCCGCTCACTGTCTACTGGGCCATCCCGAGGAGGATACTCCTGAGCGAACCGGAGAGAGGCAGATGCCACATCTGCGGTACAGAGGATGGATGCGTCTACGAGTATCTGGAGCAGGGGGAGGGGAACAAGTACGAGGAATGGAGGCACCCCCTGTCGCCTTACGTCTCGACGGATGATGCGGATGCGTATCCTCTGGCGATGAGCGGAAGCATCGTCCGCCTGGACAACTGGGCGGCTGTCGCGTACAGCATCGGGAACTCCTCCGCGGGACAGTCCGCCGTCGTCCGTAGGGCCGCTTCCGAGCGCAACAGGCTGAACGGGATCCTGGGAAGCCGTTACTCTCTGTGGGTCACCGGATACGAGAACAACAAGGCGAAGCCGATCAGCTGGGTCGACATCACCGTACCAGTCGTCATAGGGGGAGACCAGGGAGCCGTGGACCGCATGGCATCCGACATGGTCCTGCTGGCCGACACTGCATCCAGGGCACTGGTCGTCTGCGCCATCAAGGGCCTGGACAGCAAGAAGAATCGGCCGCCGAGGGTGGACAAGGGACAGGTGGCCACGAGGTTCTGGACGGCGTGCAACGCGCCGTTCAAGGAGCGCATCGCCGGGTTCGACGGATCCGATTCCACGGATCTGCTGAGCGGATGGATGCGGGAGCTCGCGTCGATCTGCCTGAGGATCTACGAGGACATCGTTTCCGTGGCCTCCATGGACGACTACAAGGCCGTGGCGCTGGCCCGCAACGAGCTCCGCATCAAGACATCGGAGAAAGCACTAACGGGGAAGCTGAGAAATGAATGATGACACGAGAAGACAACAAGATCGGTTCGGGGAGGCGGTCACATCCTGGTGGTCGGCCCTCTCCCGGGACAGAGGGGAGCTGAACAGGCTCAGGAGAGCAGGGGACATCACTGCCATCCAGATGAACGAGGCCTTCTTCGACCTCGTCCGTGAATTCTCCGGGGAGGGGAACGATGGAAGCGGCTGGTACCACGGTCTCATCCGCGGGTCCCCCGACACGGAGAAGGGGAAGGAGAGGGACAGGGCCATGGACGTCCTGGCCTGCGTGGCGATGGTGGCATCGCACATAGAGACGGACTCCGACCAGTCCGCCGCGACCCTCATGGGGCGCAAGGACGGGGCATCCGACCACAGGGTGTCGGAGCTCAGGTTCCGCAGGCTCATGGATTCGGACATGGAGGGAATGGCCAGGATGATGGTCAGGATCCTCCCCATGATCGACGGCTGTGCCAGCGTGGCCGACGCGGCCAGGACGGTCTACTGGTGGGACCACCCGTCCCAGACAGCCAGGAAGAGATGGATCGGAGACTACTACCTATCGAACACGAAACAGAGATTCAGCAGCAACGAGGAGGAGTGAGAGATGAAATACGTACAGATACACGAGCTTATGTCGTTCCCCGCATCGAACGTCAACAGGGACGACCTGAACAGGCCCAAGACGGTGACCATCGGGGAAGGGACCCGCCTGAGGATCTCGTCCCAGAGCCTGAAGAGGGCCTGGCGCACCAGCGACATCATGAACGGGGCATTCCCCGAGATGGGGATCCGCACGAAGGAGCTCTCCAAGCACATCGAGAACGCGCTCGTCAGAGGGCTCACGCTCCAGGACGAGATCGCCGGCAGGACCGAGGCCACCCGCACATCCGTCGACAAGAAGACGGCGAAGAAGTACGCCGAGCTGATCGACGGCGAATTCAGGAAGAAGAAGTCCAGCGAGAAGGACGACGGCGAGGAGGAAGAGCAGGCCGAGAAGAAGGAGAAGAAGGAGACCAAGGGCAAGAAGTCCGACAAGAAGCAACTCCTCCACTACTCTCCTGCGGAGCTCGCCAGGGCCGATGAGGCCATGGCGGCGGTCGCCGAGGGGAAGGAGCCGAAGCTTGACGGCCTGTACGCCAGGGAGCCGTTCCCCGCGGACATCGCCATGTTCGGGCGCTTCGTGGCCAACAACACCGCGCAGAGCTGCGAGGCCGCGGTGCAGGTGGCGCATGCCTACACCGTGCACAAGGCGGTCATAGAGGATGACTTCTTCACGGCGGTGGACGACCTGTCGTCCAGGGACGAGGCCGGCGCAGGCCATATGGACGAATCCTCGTTCGGGGCCGGACTGTTCTACATCTACATCTGTGTCGACTTCGAGCTACTGGCCGCAAACATGGGCTCCGAGGAGGATGCTATGAAGGCGCTCAGGTGCCTGATCGAGGCCGCATCCACTGTGACGCCCACCGGGAAGCAGAACTCCTTCGCGTCCAGGTCGTACGCGTCCTACATCCTCGTGGAGACCGGCGACAGGCAGCCCAGGAGCCTCTCCCCCGCGTTCCTCAAACCCGTCCGCGGGGATGACCTCCTCGGAAACGCGGTCGAGGCGCTCAGGACCACAGAGAGGAACATCGACGCGTCGTACGGGAAGTGCTACGATCGGAGCTACGAGATCTACGCACAAGAGGGCACGGGCTCCATCGACGGGCTCATGAAGATCCTGGGATGAGGGAGACCATGAGGTGCCTGGTATTCCACCTCGGCGGCACTATGTGCGGCTGGGGGGACGCATTCATGGGAACCCGTAGGACGACGGCGCTCCATCCCTCCAAATCTGCCGTGGTTGGCATCATAGCCGCAGCCATGGGCATGGGCAGGGAGGATCAGGAGGCCCAGTCCTCGCTGTTCCGCGATTACGAGTACGCCGTGGTATCATCCGGCCTCGAGACCAAGATCCGCGACTACCATACCGTCCAGACGAGCACCGCGTCGGAGAAGGAGGAGATCGTGGTCGGCGGACCGAGGCGCTGGGAGCTGAGCCGCGGAAAGCTCAACACCCTGGTCTCCGAGAGGGAGTACGTGTGCAACGGCTACTACTCCGTCTACGTCTTCCCGGCCGCCGACGGAGACGGGGGCCTGGAGGCGATGAGGGATGCGCTGGAGAGGCCGGTGTACACCCCGTACCTAGGCAGGAAGTCCTGCCCCTTGTCGTACCCGATGCGTCCCGAGGTTATCGAGGGGGACAGGGCGTACGACATGGTCGTGTCAAGCATGCTCGGGCCTTTCGCGGAGGATATCAGAACCGTATCCCGGAGGTGGTCGCCCGAGAGGGCGCACATATTCTCCACTTTCAGGCTGGAGGGCGCCGAACCCGTCGCCGTGGAGGTCCGCAGGGACGACATGGCCGACAGGCTGAGATGGCAGTTCTCCGACAGGAGAGAGTACAGCTACAGGGTGGTGGTATGACGCACTACTTCAGCAGGATCTCCGCCACGGATACGGGGGTCAGGGATATGCTCGCCCGCAGGGCCACCGGATCATACGGTGTCCACAAGGCCATGTGGGGGCTGTTCCCCAACGACGGCACGAAACGGAGGGACTTCGTCTACGCGGTCCTCGACGACGGGCGCACGATCTACTGCGTCTCTGCCGAGCCCCCGGTCGGCACCGACGGCCTCTGGAAAGTCGAGACCAAGGAGTACTCCCCCAGGGTGGAGGAGGGCGACATCCTCAGGTTCCGCATCTGCGCCAATCCGACGAAGGCCAACAGCTCGACCGGGAAGCACCAGAGGCACGATGTCGTCATGGACCTGAAGCGCAGGCTGAGGGAGTCCGACGAGGAGGCATCCATGGATGAGATCGTCCGCAGGGCGGTGGTCCCGTGGATACAGAGGAAGGGTGAGCTCAACGGCTTCCGGCCTCTGGAACCGGAGCTCATGATCCACTCGTATACAGGCCATGAATCCTACAAGGCCGGCGTCCAGAAGATCAGCTTCTCGACGGTGGTCATCGAGGGGCTGCTCGAGGTTACGGACTCGGATGCGTTCGAGAAGGCTCTCTATAGCGGCATCGGGACCGCCAAGGGCTTCGGCTGCGGCATGCTCATGGTGAAGAGGCCTTGAAACCAATCGAGACCTGCATCATCCCGATGAAGGACCGCAGCCCCTACATCACCGTCGAATGCGGGACGGTGGATGTGGAGGACGGGTCGTTCGTCGTGCTCGATGCCAGGGGATGCAGGCTCAGGCTGCCGGTGGGCGGTCTGGCCTGCATCATGCTCGGCCCGGGCACGACCGTGACGCACGCCGCGGTCAAACTGGCGGCGGAGGTCCGCTGCCTCCTCATATGGATCGGACAGAACGGGGTCAGGCTGTACTCGGTCGGGGTGTCCGGCGGGAACAGGTGCGACAGGCTCCTCAGCCAGGCGGGTGCGGCGCTGGACCCCGTATCCAGGCGCCAGGTGATCCTGAGGATGTACCGTTACCGCTTCGACGAGGACCTCGGCGACGACCTGTCCGTGGAGCAGCTCCGCGGAAAGGAGGCTGCCCGTGTCAAGAGGATATACGCGGCGCTGTCAGAGGAGTATGGCGTGGAGTGGAGGGGCCGCAGGTACGATGCCGGGAACTGGGCATCCGCGGATCCTATCAACAGGTGCATAAGCTCCGCCACGTCCTGCCTCTACGGGATCTCGGAGGCGGCGATACTCATGGCCGGGTACTCTCCGGCAATAGGCTTCATCCACACGGGGCGCCCCCGTTCGTTCGTCTACGACGTGGCCGATCTGGTGAAGTACGAGACCGTCATCCCGCTGGCTTTCCGTGTGGCGTCGGAGAACAGAGAGGATTTCGATCGCGTGACCAGGCTCGAGTGCAGGGACATGTTCGGCAGGGAGAAGCTGCTGGAACGCATCATTCCTCTGATCAACTCGATGTTCGAAGGGCTTGAGAGCTCCGACAGGGAGGGCGTCGTACCGAGTCCGGATTTCTCCGAATCGGAGGGTTCGTTCCTTGATGGCGGTTCTGATTGTCGAGAATGCCCCGCCCAGGCTCAGAGGCAGGCTGACCCTCTGGATGGTCGAGGTCGGAACGTCCGTGTACGTTGTGGACTGCAACGCCCGCTTGAGGGACTGGATATGGGAGATAGTGTTGGAGAATATCGGCTCGGGGTCCGCGACGCTGGTCTGGTCGACCAGCAGGGCCGAGTTCGGCTTCGATGTGCGCACAGTCGGTGATCCGAGCAGGAGGATAGAGGAGATGGATGGCATTAAATTCCTGGTATCGTGATGCCGTGTTTGAGCTTCTATATTAGCGGAACAGAGTTCCCCACATGCGTGGGGATGAACCGCCAAGTTTGCAACCGCACTGGCCGTCCTCGTCGAGTTCCCCACATGCGTGGGGATGAACCGTTGGAGTTCATCAGACACGGCCTCTCGGTCGTGAGTTCCCCACATGCGTGGGGATGAACCGCCCAAACGCTCCGACGACCACCCCACCATGAAGAGTTCCCCACATGCGTGGGGATGAACCGAATGACATCCTGCCCGGCATCGACTACACCCGGAGTTCCCCACATGCGTGGGGATGAACCGAGACGGCCCATCCTGCGGTTCCTGGAGCGGAGGAGTTCCCCACATGCGTGGGGATGAACCGACTACAGTTCTCGGGTTCCATACCCCTGACACGAGTTCCCCACATGCGTGGGGATGAACCGAATATTAAACCACTGAGGAGAAGAATGATCGGGAGTTCCCCACATGCGTGGGGATGAACCGACCATAACCGCACTGGCCGTCCTCGTCATGGCGAGTTCCCCACATGCGTGGGGATGAACCGGTCCTGGGCGTCGGCTCGGACACGCTCATGCCGAGTTCCCCACATGCGTGGGGATGAACCGTTAGAGTTCAACATCGCGGAGTCCAAGGACGAGAGTTCCCCACATGCGTGGGGATGAACCGCAACTCTCCGACGAGGTCGAGCAGATGACCGGGAGTTCCCCACATGCGTGGGGATGAACCGATAACCATCGACTCGGTGTCCTGCCAGCCGAAGAGTTCCCCACATGCGTGGGGATGAACCGGAGTCTGTCAAGCAGGTCAACCGTAAGGCCAGGAGTTCCCCACATGCGTGGGGATGAACCGGTCACGGCGTGGATGTGTTCGCCCTGACGCCAGAGTTCCCCACATGCGTGGGGATGAACCGGGCGACGGCGACCTTGATACGGACGGGCTTGAGAGTTCCCCACATGCGTGGGGATGAACCGGAGGAGGCCGAGCGCAAACTGGCCATCTCCACGAGTTCCCCACATGCGTGGGGATGAACCGCCCTTCATGCGTACGGCCCTGAAGGAGACCAGGAGTTCCCCACATGCGTGGGGATGAACCGCATCTCCGCACGGAGTTCGGCACGTACTCGTGGAGTTCCCCACATGCGTGGGGATGAACCGGAAGAGGTTGTCGGGCGCGGTGTAGTTCGGGTGAGTTCCCCACATGCGTGGGGATGAACCGATTTGGCTCGAGTAGAGGCCGATTGGGAGGCCGAGTTCCCCACATGCGTGGGGATGAACCGGATGAAGTGCGCCTGGGCGTCAATGAGGGACTGAGTTCCCCACATGCGTGGGGATGAACCGTATACGTTCCACCCGATGCCGAGCTTCTTACAGAGTTCCCCACATGCGTGGGGATGAACCGGATACGGCCATCCACTGCAATGTCAGTCAGTCGAGTTCCCCACATGCGTGGGGATGAACCGATGCAGAAGAACGGGCAGTACGGCGTCACCGAGAGTTCCCCACATGCGTGGGGATGAACCGGTCGATGCGACCTCCCTCCTCTCGGACATCAGGAGTTCCCCACATGCGTGGGGATGAACCGTCATAGCATCCGCATCCTTCTGATCATGTTGTGAGTTCCCCACATGCGTGGGGATGAACCGGGCCCGGGCGTGACCCTGACCGTCGTGGACAGGAGTTCCCCACATGCGTGGGGATGAACCGAACCCCGTCGCCGTGTCCTTCGACACCGACTAGAGTTCCCCACATGCGTGGGGATGAACCGATAACGGACGCGACATGCGGATGCGACAGGGTGAGTTCCCCACATGCGTGGGGATGAACCGTCCTTCGGCCAGATCGGAGAGCTGGTCCAGTCGAGTTCCCCACATGCGTGGGGATGAACCGTTGAGGTCGGCCACGATGTCCGACCCCTTGGTGAGTTCCCCACATGCGTGGGGATGAACCGGGCGTGTCCGAGATGCACGTCTACGGCATCTCGAGTTCCCCACATGCGTGGGGATGAACCGCCCTACACCCTGGACTACGCCCTGGGCACCGCGAGTTCCCCACATGCGTGGGGATGAACCGTATCTGGGGGACACGATCACCTTCAACAATGTGAGTTCCCCACATGCGTGGGGATGAACCGCTGTCCCTGAAGCTCAAGAAGCTGTGCCTGAAGAGTTCCCCACATGCGTGGGGATGAATCGTGCGACCTGCTCGTGTACTCGCCCCCGTGTCAGAGTTCCCCACATGCGTGGGGATGAACCTGCTTCGTGGCGGTCTGCTTGGCCGGGGCCTTCGAGTTCCCCACATGCGTGGGGATGAACCGCTGACGATGGTTCCGGATCTCTCGGACGAGTCGAGTTCCCCACATGCGTGGGGATGAACCGCGCCAGGTGGAGACCAGGTTCTGGACGGAGTGGAGTTCCCCACTTGAGTGGGGATGAACCGCACAGTGGCGAGCACAGCGTCCGCGGGAGGCCGAGTTCCCCACTTGAGTGGGGATGAACCTCTCAGGATGTCCAAGGAGGAGATCATCCAGCAAAGTTCCCCATGTATGTGGGGATGAATCGTGACTGTGTGATCAAGCAAGGCGGTTTCAACAGCCCCGAGCTCATAGCATCCGGATTGCAGGCATTTTGGGAAATCTGCTTTCTGTCGTAATTTCGTGCAGACCAATGTTGTCTGTATCGAATGAGCTTGCTGATCTTTCCAAAGGTATCCCGGAAGAGCTGTGCGATATGCAGGATAAATCAACGAGTGTTTGGACACACAGCAAAGATCCAACTTTTTGTTTCGGCCGCGGACAGTAGCGGTATTCAAGAAAACTTATAATCGGTTAGGCGAATTCCAATGCGTCTAGTTCCCCTTCTGGAATGGGGATAAACCAGACAGTGGTTGGATGATGTCATCATTCCACACCAGTTCCCCACGCCCGTGGGGATGAACCGTCTCAGGCCAGCAAACGCGCTAAACTCTGCGAGAGTTCTCCACATGTGTGGGGATGAACCGTTGAATATGAGTAAGGAGCAGATCATTCAGAAGAGTTCCCCATGTCTGTGGGGATGAACCGCACTCCGGCTAGCACAGCGTCTGCGGGGGGCTGAGTTCCTCATATATGTGAGGATTAATCGCTTCGGTCCACACACCCACATGGGTGCGATGCCTCTTCTCCGCGTACGTGGAGACTTCTGTTTAAAGCACGTGTTTTTATACAGAGACGGGATTGGCTGTAACACCGTCAGTGATCTACCATGATCTCCAACAACTACTCCGGTCTGCTTCTTCTGCAGTGAATTACCGGATGGTTTGACGGTTTGAGGTGTTTGAATATGGATGCTCAAGCCAGTGACGACTCTAGAAGGGACATGATCGCTATCAGCCCGTACAACCAGCTGGCGCTCCCGGCGTTACCGCAGGGCCGCGGGAGGATCCAGATCCTGGACACGACCCTCCGCGATGGCGAGCAGGCCCCCGGGATCGCGCTCAGCTCGGACGACAAGGTCCGTATCGCAGGGGCGTTGGACGATCTGGGGGTTGATTTCATCGAGGCGGGATTTGCGGTTTCTTCCGATATCGAGCTCGAGACGATCAAGCGCATCAACGACCTCGGGCTCCACGCCACAGTCCTCAGCCTCGCCCGCTCGGTCAACCGCGATATCGACGCTGTCGCGGAGACGGGGGTCGACACGGTCCACACGTTCATCGGGACCTCCGACCTCCACCGCCGTTTCAAGCTGAAGATGACCAAAGACGAGATCGTAAAGCGCGCAGTGGAGACCGTCGAGTACGCCAGATCCAGGGGCCTCAAGGTGCAGTTCAGCTGCGAGGATGCAACCAGGACAGAGTTGGACTACCTCATAGAGGTCTACTCCGCGGTCGCCGAGGCGGGCGCCTGCGCCATCAACGTGCCCGACACGGTCGGGGTCATCGTCCCCCAGGGCATGAACTATCTCGTCGGCGAGCTCGCCAAACACATCAGTGTTCCGATCAGCGTCCACTGCCACAACGACCTCGGCTTGGCAACGGCCAACAGTCTCGCCGCTATAGAGTCTGGAGCTACCATCGTGCAGGGCACGATAGGGGGCATCGGCGAGAGGACTGGAAATGTGGCGCTCGAGGAGGTCGCGATCAATCTGTTTGCCAACTACGGCATTCAGACCGTCGACCTCGCCAAGATCGGTCCGACTGCCAGGCTCGTCGAGAGGATCACTGGATTTCCATTGGCATATAACAAACCATTGGTTGGACGCAATGCTTTCAGCCATGAATCCGGGATTCACGTCCACGGGGTCATGTCGAACGCATTCACCTATGAACCCCTCAAGCCAGAGCTCATCGGGACGGACCGCCACATCGTCATCGGCAAGCACTCCGGGGAGCACTCGGTGGCAGGCAGGCTCAAGGAGCTCGGCATCCAGATGCCCGAGGACAGGATGCCCGACCTCATGGCCGCGATCAAGGCGGCCGCCATAGGAGACAAGGAGATCGACGACAACGAGTTGGCGGCGATAGTAGATCACGTCCTCAGCAGGGATACGGAGAGGAAGGATGCAGTCACGCTCGACGGCGTCGCCGTCCTCACGGGAAAGGGCATCACCAGCACGGCCACGGTCAATATCACTATCAGCGGCGAGCACCGCACATCGGCAGAGACCGGGGTTGGGCCCGTCGACGCCGCGATCCGCGCCATCGCCGAAGCTGTGGGTGGTCAGTACACCCTCGAGGAATACAAGCTTGCAGCGATTAACGGGACATCGCAGTCCCTCTGCGAGGTGACCGTCATGGTGCGCAACCATGCCCGCGAGGGCACAGGACTCGCGGTCGGTAAGGCCGTCGGACCCGATGTGGTCCAAACCTCCATCGATGCTATGGTCGCAGCCGTCAACCGCGATCTCATCAAACAGTGAAATCCCAAAAAGAGTGACTCAAAATGGCAGGAAAAACAATCGCTGAGAAGATATTCAGTAATCATTCGCATACGGACGCCCGCGCCGGCCAGATCGTGATCGCCGACGTGGATTACGTGATGGTCAACGACGTGACAGGGCCGATCGCATTCAGGTCCTACGAATCCCTCGGCACCGATACACTGTACTCTGACCGCATGGTCCTCATCCCCGACCACTACGTCCCCGCGAAGGACGTGGACTCCGCGGCCCAGGCCATGGAGATGCGCAAATTCGCGGAGAAGCACAGCCTCCCCCACTACTACGAGATCGGCCGCAGCGGTGTCTGCCACCAGCTCATGGTGGAGGAGGGCTTCGCCGCCCCCGGCAGGCTCATCGTAGGCGCCGACTCGCACACCTGCACGTACGGCGCGCTCGGGGCGCTCTCCACAGGAATCGGATCCACCGAGGCCGCTGCGGTTTTTGCCACTGGTAAACTATGGTTTCGCATCCCGGAGACCATCAAGGTCGTAGTCAAGGGCAAGTTCCCCCGCAACGTCGGCGGCAAGGACCTCATCCTCCGCATCATCACAGACATCGGCGTGGACGGAGCCAACTACAAGGCCTTCGAGTTCAGCGGTGACATCCAGAACATCTCGGTCGCCGACCGCCTGGCCATCTCCAACATGGCCATCGAGGCCGGCGGGAAGGCAGGCATCTTCCCCTGCGACGACCTGACCAGGGAGTACATCAAGGGTTATGTCCGCGGCGATTACGAGGCGGTCGACGCCGACGAGGACGCGGTCTACTGCCAGACCCTGGAGTACGACCTCTCCGAACTGGAGCCGTTCGTGTCCTACCCCCACCTCCCCAGCAACGGACGCCCCGTCCGCGAGGCGGACGTGAAGATCGACCAGGCCTACCTCGGATCGTGCACCAACGGCAGGATCGAGGACATGCGCATCGGCGCCGAGATCGTCAAGGGCCGCCACGTGGCGCCCGGCGTCAGGATGATCGTCGTGCCTGCGACGCAGCGCGTTCTCAAGCAGATGGCCGACGAGGGCCTTATCGACATCTTCCTCGAGGCCGGCGCATTCGTCTCCGGACCCACCTGCGGCGCATGCCTCGGCGGGTACATGGGGATCCTCGCACCCGGCGAGGTGGCCGTCTCCTCGAGCAACAGGAACTTCATCGGCAGGATGGGCGCCAAGGACTCCTTCGTCTACCTGGCCGGACCCGCCGTCGTCGCGGCTTCCGCGATAG
>JAUNYA010000092.1 GCA_030539565.1 Thermoplasmata archaeon
AAGTGGTTCTCAAAAAGTGGGAGGAAAATCACCTATGGAGACACGGGAATGAATGGAGGGCACTTCATTTCCGGCACCGCCCCATGCCTCAAAACTAGGCAGGGCCCATCGGCCTTGCGCTTCGCTTGCTTCTCTTCTCTCGGCGCAAGTCCCGTGCGGCCTGCCGTCGAACAGTCGGCTTGGGGCTTGTGCCCCAGGAAATGAAGAATGCTAAGAAACGAAGCAAAGAATGAAATCGAAACACTGAACGGAAAGAGGGTCGCGTTCGGTGACCTCCGCGCCCAGATCGTCGAACCGGTCGACGTCCACGTCGACATGAGGAAGCCCCGCATCGGGTACATCCTCGACGACGACGGAAACTACCCCGACATGTGGGGGTACTGAGATGGGAGACCGCATCTGCATCACGATCCGCGACGGGGAGAGGACATCCCCGACGCTGTACTGCCACTGGGACGGACTCAAGGCCGTCGAGGCGGTCTACAGAGCGCTGATGGACTCCAGACCGGACGTCAACAACATCCTGATGAACACCGCCGTGAAGCTATCGGACGGACGCAGCACCGAGGGCGAGCGGTACATCTACAACAACGGAGAGGCCGACGGAGCGGCGGATTGGGACAATGGGACCTGGACGCTGGACCTCACGACGATGACCTGGACCGTGACCGACGCCACATCCGAGATGACGATGAACCTGCACGAGGCCGTGGAATACGTCAGGAACAGGGACAGCTGCCGCTTCACGCAGCGTCTGGGAATCGCGACGAACTGGAGGATGGCGGAGCTCATCGACGCCGCCATGTGCAGGGAGGTGATCGGATGAAGGCCATGACGAGGAGGGATGAGATAATCCTCCATCTGGAAAGGCACTGCGTGGAGATTCCGACCTCGCTGCACATGCCCTACAGCACGACGATGCACGGAATGTCGGACGCCACGGGAATGACGAGAGCGCACGTCGCAGGAGTGACGCAGCAGCTCATGGACGAGGGACTCGTGGAGCGCGTGAAGGCGAACGTCGACAGCAGGAGGGCGAAGCTGCAGTCATACTACCTGACGCCCGCAGGCGTGATGGAGGCGCAGAAGCTCCACAGGATGATCGCCGGGGAGATCTTCTACGAGAACGACACCGAATGGGTGATCGGAGCCCTGGACAACCTGAAGAAGGCACAGGAGACCGTCGAGAAGATCCGGAAGAGGAAGGACGACCGGCTGACCGCGAAGGCGATCCGGTACGTCTACCGTGCGATGGACGACCTGACGAGGGAGGCGAACCTATGAACCCCCTTCCCGGACTCGGAGTGACCGTGGCCACCGAGAGGATCATCGCGAGCATCAACTCCAGCGGCTGCTTCGCGGCCGACCTGGCGATCGCCATGGAGAGATACCTGAACCAGGACTGGGGAGATATCGACGAGGACGACGCAAGGATGAACGACGAATCCGTGGAATCCTGCGGAAGAGGCAGCAAGGCCACGGACATCCTGGCCAGCTACGAGGTCGACGGCCAGGAGGTGTGGATACACACCGCATGGGACAGGTCGGTCACCACGATCCTGTTCCCGGACGAATACTGAAACAATAGCCGGTCGGACCGGACGGGTCCGGCCGGCAGAACCCCGGAGGCCATGCAGCTTCTCGACCTCCGGGAAGATTTCTCACAAAGTGTTGCTCCGGAGGATTGTATTATCAACACCCCGCCCCATGGGAGACCGACAGGACGGGGAAAGGGAGCGAATGAGTGAACCCCTGATATCGGACCTGGCGTTTTTAGAGAAATCCTGCATGATGTTCGCACTGCGTTACATCGAGGCGCACCCCGGTGCGACACAATCAGAGATCCTGAGCACAGAGGGAACTAGGATATCCTCCAAACAGAGGAGCCTCATGGAACTGGAAAGACTCGGGATGATCAGGAGGGAGCCGGGCAGAGGAAACTGCGTCCACTACTACCTGAACGATTCCGGAAGGAAGACCGCCGAGATCCTCGACGCGATAGCGGAGATACTCGCAAGAAGGATGCCTCCGACTGAAGATTGAGAGGTTCTCCCTCCGCCGATGCCCTTCCGGGGTACGCTCGCGGCCATATCGGCCTGTCGGCGCTTTATCGCGCTTCTGCGCCGCCAGTCACGTAAGGCCGCTTCGCCGGGGCCCCTCTCGGGCATCTGGCCCGGGAGAAGAAAGAGAAATGGACAACATGGAACTGACAGAGACCTTCGAGACATCCGGAGAGAGGTTCGGATTCTCGGACGTGACGGCCGTCTTCGAGCCGTACAAGAACTTCTCGGTCAAATGGTCGAGAACCCAGAAGAGAGCAGACTTCCAGGTCACGGACTACATGATGGCCGCGCCCTTCGAGGCCGTATGGGGAATGGCCGACGCGATCTTCGCGAAGATCCGCGGGGAGGATGCCGAATACCCTCAGGCGATGAGGGACTGGCTGGAGTCCAGGGACTTCCTCAGGATCAACCGCCCGGTGTACATCGGGAGGTGCGACGGCATCTCCAAGGGCTCCAGAGGGGAGAACGTCGACCTGGCGGAATCCTACGCGAGGCTCGTCGACGACGGGCTCGTCGAGGAGAACCCCGACATCGAGCTCAGGTGGGTCGGCATCAGGGGATCGAAGGTCTCCGAGACAAGCGTCCTCATGAAGACCGTGCAGATCAACAGGAGACTGGACATCGAGGACATCTCGGAGACGACCATCGACTGCGTGCTGCTGAAGCAGCTGAGGGAGATCGAGCTGGGAATCCTCAAGGGATACCCGCGCGAATCGCCTGTCCCCCTGGCGAAGGAGTTCATCATGGAGGAGACCGCCTCGAAGGAGCTCAACAGGATGAGACTGAAGTTCTGAAACGAGGGTGCCGGGAAGGCACCCTCAAAACGATTTTGACTGCACAAGGTGCATTCTTCTGAACGCCGTCGGAAAGACGGCAATTCATTCAACGGCTTCCGCGAGGGACCACAAGACCCTCCGATTGAAGGAACCGTGCGATTTCAACCGCCCTCTCCGGGGCGAGTATGTCGCACAGATCTCCTTTGCCGCCGTTGCTGCGGAGATAGAGCAGGGCCTTATTCACATCAGGATCGTATATGTCCATGAGGGACGACTCGTTTAGCCGAGATATAAAGAGAACAGGGCGTGTCTACGGTATAGCGAGATTAGACCACGAGATGAAAGTGAGTTTCATGTGACGACAACGGTTGAATACGGGCAACACGCAGAAGGAACAACCGCGGAAACATTCTAGTAACACTGATTCGGTGATATGAAGCGACTAAGTCCGGAGGAAGGGTCAGGTGCTTCGAAAGATGCCTACCCCCGGAGGTCCCGGCCAAACAAACCCGTCGTTAACGGTGACTGCAGACTGTCTCTCGACGGGGGCCGGTCTTTCTTCTCCCTTGCCCATGCCCTTCCGGGGTACGCTTGCGTCCATATCGGCCCTGTCGGCGCTCACTCCTCTCCGCGTGCCGTTCGCGCGCGCCGGGCACGTAAGGCCGCTGCGCCTCCGCCCCTCTCGGGCATCAGGCCCGGGAGAAGAGAAAGAATGGACAACAGCAGATTGACCGAGATCTTCCGGAGCATCGGAAGGAGATACGGATTCGACAACGTGAGCGCGGAATTCAGGGAATTCCGCGACTTCGACATCAAATGGGAGCACGACCGCAGACAGGCGCGCTTCATGATCACCGACTACCTGGACGACGCGCCGGAGGCCGTCATGAGAGGATTGGCGCAGACGGTCTTCGCGAGGACCGCCGGAAGACGCAAGGAGTACCCGCAGCAGGTCTACGACTGGATCGGGGACAGGAACTTCGCGATCCGCAACAGGGAGAGGTACCTCTCCAGATGGGACGGGATATCGGACGGGACGTGCGGGAAGCACAGGGATGTCGAGACGGCCTTCGACCGCCTGGTGGACCGCGGACTCGTGCAGGACGACAGGATGATGACGTTCCGCTGGATCCCGACAACGGACGGCAGCCTGGGAGAGACAAGCACCATCATGAGGACGATACTGGTGAGCGACAGGCTGGACAGCCCGGACATACCATGGAACGTCTTCGACACGGCCCTGTACATCCTCGCCACGATGATGCGGAGTGACATGGATGCGACGGAGGTCGCATACAGGAACCGTGAAACGATCGGGAGGGCCTTCGGCCCCTACATCGAGCTCCTGGACGCCCTGGCGGGAGCAGGGTTCAGGATTTGAAAAACTGGGTGCCGGAAAGGCACCCCTTAAACATCTTCGATTTCCGAACATCGAAGAGAGAATGGAATGAGGACCGCCCGGAGGGAGAGCTCCGGGCGTAAGAAGGAGCGAGGTTGAATACAACGAAGACCCCCGCCCCGGTTTAGCGTGATTTATGATTCAGTGATGCGAGAGTGATGCGTGATCCGCCGCGCTCGGCGGGACGGAGCGTGCGCTCCTGCGTTTCGTCTTCA
>JAUNYA010000015.1 GCA_030539565.1 Thermoplasmata archaeon
TCGAGATGGACACCCGCCTGAACCACAGGTTCATGGACCTGAGGAAGCCCGAGGTTCGCGCCATCTTCGAGCTGAAGTCCATGATGGTCGACCTCATCGAGGAGGCCGTCCGCGACATGGGCTTCACCCGCGTGTACACCCCCAAGATCGGAGCCGCCGGAGCCGAGGGCGGAGCGGAGCTGTTCAGGGTCCAGTACTTCGACAAGCCCGCCTACCTCGCGCAGTCCCCCCAGCTCTACAAGCAGATCCTCATGTCCACCGGCCTCGACCGCGTGTACGAGCTCGGACCCGCGTTCCGCGCGGAGCAGTCCAACACCAACCGCCACGTCACCGAGTTCATATCCTTCGACGGCGAGATGTCCTGGATCGGATGCCAGGAGGACGTGATGCGCGCGATCGAGCAGGTCGTCGACCATGTGCTCACCGGACTGAAGGAGAGGGGCGCCAGGCAGCTGGAGATCCTCGGCAGGGAGCTGAACGTCCCCGTCAGGCCCTACCCCATACTCACGTACTCGGAGTGCCTCTCCATCGTCCAGGCCGCAGGCCTCCCCCTGAAGGAGGGCGACGACCTTGGAACGGAAGGGGAGAAGATTGTCGGCGAGCACATGGCCGCCAAGGGATGCGACCTCTACTTCATCGCCGAGTACCCCGAGGAGGCCAAGCCCTTCTACATCATGGAGAAGGACGGCACCCCCTACTCGTTCAGCTTCGACCTGGACTACAAGGGCCAGGAGATCTCCTCCGGAGGCCAGAGGGAGCACAGGTACGACGTGCTCGTGGCGCGCATGGAGAAGAAGGGCCTGGACCCGGAGGACTTCGGGTTCTACCTCGAGGCCTTCAGGTACGGCATGCCCCCGCACGGCGGATGGGGCATCGGCATCGAGAGGCTCCTGGTCAAGGCGCTGGACCTCCCCAACATCAGGGAGGCCATCCTGTTCCCCAGGGACCCCGCAAGGCTTACGCCTTGAATTCAACGGGAGGGGCCTCCCCTCCCGCTTCAAAACCTTGTTACAGACTTCTTTAGTTTCCCCTAAAAAGGTATATAACCAGCCCCGTGTCATGGGAGCCTCCATGAGGGTAACCACCAACGGGATCTCCACGTACTACGAGGTCAGGGGCAAGAAGGGCCCCGCGATCATCATGCTCCACGGCAACGGCGAGGACCACACGATATTCGACCGCGCCGTGGACTATCTGGAGCAGAAGTTCGTGGTGTACCTCGTGGACTCCCGCGGACACGGCGAGAGCTCGCCGCCCGTCAACGGGGAGTACCACTACCAGGACCTGGCTGATGACCTGGAGGCCTTCATCCGCAAGCTGGAGATACGGGAGCCGATCATCATCGGCTTCAGCGACGGCGCCATATCCGCGCTGCTGTTCGCCTCCCAGCATCCCGAGGTGCCCTCCAGGATCTTCGCCTGCGGCGCCAACACCCGCCCGGAGACCCTCAAGGGCATGGGGATGGCTCTGCTCAAGGCCAGAAAGAAGGACGACCCCCGCGTGAAGATGATGCTCACCGAGCCCAACATCACCGCTGACGAGCTGTCCAAGATCACCTGCCCTGTGCTCGTCGTCGCCGGCAGCAGGGACTGTGTCAAGCGCGAGGACTCCGAGTTCATCGCCAACTCCGTTCAGGACGGGACCCTCTGCATCATGAAGCGTGCGGACCATTCGAGCTACATCGTCCACAGCACCCGCATCGTGGATGCCGTGTTCAGGGAGTGCAACGTGGATCCCGAGTCAGTGCAGGTGGTCTACAGGTTCGCCCGCTGACATTTTCGGACTTTTTCGGGGGTTTTCGGCGACCCCCGAATCCCCTTTATATACGCCGGGAGGGATGGAATCTCGAACTCAGATGGCACCGCCCGGAGACACCTACGAACGCGAGCTGAAGGCCCTGCTGGCCGGCGAGGAGAAGGCCATAGCCAAGATGGTCAAGACCTGCGACGCCGTGGAGACGGCCCACTACAACTCGATGTTGACCGACCCGTTCCTCGTCATACGCGCGGCCGGATCGCTCGGGGTGGACCTGGTGGCCCTCAGATGGGACTTCTCGTTCCCCATAGAGGTCAAGAGTTCCTGCGACAGCGTGCTCCACTTCAGCAAGAACCAGCGCCTGTCCGAGCAGGCCGACACGATGCTGCAGGACTGCTGCCGCTCCCATCTGGTCCCCATCTACGCGTTCAGGCTCAAGTCGCAGCGCGGCGACCCCTGGAGGCTCTTCACCATCCCGACCGACCACATTTACCGCGGGAGGCACGCCGTGCTGTACAGGAGGATCCCCAAGCTGGAGGTCTCCAACAGCGGGTTCTACATAATGCGGTGGGAGGACGGCATGAAGCTGTCCGACTTCATGGCCTACACGGGCATGTCCGACTACTCGCAGGAGTGAGCGGGACACCGTCAGGACTCATAGGGCTCATCACGCGTCAGCCTCGATTCATCATCATCCGGTCTGTCCCGTCACGGCGATGCGGTGGTCCGTATTAATGCATCGGAAGGCGAGAAGATGGCGCGGGGAGAGGGATTTGAACCCCCGAGGAGAATCTCCACCGGTTTTCAAGACCGGCGCCGTAGGCCACTGGGCTACCCCCGCTCGCCCCCTCGATTGCTCGGGCCGATATAAACTGTGTCCCGTCGGTGGCCCCTGGAGAGCATCTCGCGGATGGTCTTGCTGTGGGGCATCTCCTTGACCACCAGATCGACGAACACGCCGTCCAGGCCGTATATCCTCAGCAGTCCGCCGGAATCCGACAGACACACGTTCACGATGTCGAACCGGAACCCGTCCATGAAGCTACCGCCCCTGCGCGGCTCAACCGTGCCCTGCATGTACTCGTGCCCGGGCACGTTGATGATCGACAGGCTCTTGGGGTGGGACTCGCCGCGTATCTCGACGGTGATGTCGGTGCGCTCTGCGATGGCCGCCTTGAGGAGCGTCAGGTCCGCCGGCGTGATGTACGACGCCCAGGACGAGTGCGCCATGTCGCCGATGGTGTCGATGTTGAAGCCCATACGCTTGTTCGCCGACGGTACCTGCACGGACTTGTCCAGCATCACGATTATGAAGATCACGTAGGAAATGATCAGCGGTATCCTGTCGATGTACGACAGGTAGGCCGCGAAGTTGCCCTCGAGACGGTAGACGTTGTACAACGGCCAGAAGTCGATGAATATCATGACCAGCGCGAGCTCCACCAGGCGCAGGCCGTAGTGGTTGTACCCGAACATGGTGGCGAACGAGGCGATGAGCGTCGCGGCTCCGACGATGAGGGTGAGGAGCGAGATGACGAACGAGATGCCAGAGTAGGTGGCGCTCTCGGCGAAGTCCAGGTTGCGTATGAGGAACGCCGCTCCGAGGATGAGACCGCAGAGGGAGGCCCTGGTGACGTAGGGCAGCTTGTTGTTCCTGTAGATGAGGATGCCGCCGAAGAGCATGAAGATGTATGAGACCATCTCGACGTTGCCGAACATCAGCTCCATGATGTACCACATGCTCGTTCCGACCTCGGCGAGCGACGCGGCGAACTGGTTCCAGTAGAAGAGGATGATCGACAGGGGCAGCATTATGCAGACGATGGCGGCGACGGTGAGCGCGAAGCCGAACACGGAGACCTTGTCCAGCCTCCGCTCGTAGCCCCCGGCCGTCGCTCCCAGGTCCAGGTCGCCGTGCTCGGTGTCGGCGTCGGCGGTCATGGAGCCGCCGTCCCTCACGGACACCCTGATGTCGGGGTACCGCGCGGTGTAGGCCGAGGCCAGCTCGATGAGGGTCCTGGTCATGGACGTGGATCCGCCCACGACGATCTCCGCCGGGCCTATGGGCTCCAGTGCGGGGGTGTGTGCCTCCGGAGGGAGCGGCGTGAACTCCTGGGCGACGATCTCCTGTCCCTCGTCGGACGTGACCCAGCTGAGGAAGGCTCCGGAGACCCCGGAGGGGTTCCCGTCGGTCAGGATGTTGATGGTCCGGGGGGCGACGCACAGCTTGGAGGAGCCCTTCTCTGCCCTGCCCTGGCGGACGGGCACGATGATGTGGCAGTCCCCGTCACCTTCGAGGGCGCGGGCGCGGCCGGTGCCGATGTATCCGATGGAGCCGTGGGTGGAGCGTATCCTCGTGGCCATGATCTCCGATGTCTCGCAGACCTTGGCGCTGGAGGCGCAGCTCCACTTGCGGACGTTCTTCATGGCCCTGTCGAACACCGCGCGGGTGCCGGAATCCTCACCGCGCACGAACACGTGGATGACCTCGTCCGGGCCGCCGAGGTCCCTCCAGTTGGCGACCTCTCCTGCGAAGATGTCCGTGATCTGCCTGAGGGTCAGCGAGGGCACGCCCTCGATGTTGCACACGACGACGACCTCGTCGGTGCCGATGGCGTGGGGCAGGACCTCGTTCTTGTAGAACCTGCTGGGCTTCAGGCGGCTCATGCTATCCTCTCCTTGACGGCTATGCGCATGAACCTGCCGCCCGGTATGTTGAGCGTGAGGTGGCCGTCCACGATGTACGCGCTGACGACCGCGAACCTGTTGGCCTGGATGATGCTCCCGGTCCAGTGGTCGGACATGGTGACGAACATCTCGTCCCTGCCGGCCCACCTCTGCGCTATCAGCACGGAGCGCCCCTTGTTCTCGATGGGCAGGCGGATCTCGCACTCGGCGGGGCCGCCGTCGTGGAGGCTTATCCATCCGGCCCTGTCGCCGAACCCGGCCATGAGGGTCTCCGCGTCGCGCCTGGAGATGGCCGCCTCCGGATCCAGGTAGTACGTCCTCCTGACGGAGTCCAGCGTCTTGTTGTGGATCTCCGACCAGTCGGTCTGCCTCAGGGTCTCGGAATCCAGGATCAGGATGAACACCGGGTACATGATGACCAGCATGGTGATGACGGCCTCGTAGTCTCCGAAGAACTCCATGGGCAGGAAGCTGGTGTCCCCGAGGATGATGTACAGCAGGATCGCCAGGTAGACGAAGAACATGATGACGGTCGTGTAGATCATGTACTCCCTCGCGCGGGAGTGGCCCATGCGGTAGTACACGCCGGTGACGACCAGGTTCGCTCCGAGGATGAACATCGCCAGCACGAAGAGGTTGATGTAGCTGTGCGGGCGGTAGTAGGTCAGGCCGCTGAAGATCCTGAAGAGGCCCAGCCCGATGGCGAACATCCCCACTGAGCGGGGCAGGGAGCGGCGCTTGTCGACGAATATCAGGGTGCCGCATACGGCGAAGGACGCGTAGGCGAGCATGTAGGCCCAGTGGAAGTCCGTGTGGCCGACGAAAACGCGCACGAGATACGAGAATCCGGCGACGACCATCATGGCCGCCAGCACGTAGTTGGCGAGCACGACGGCACGGCTGATGCCGAACCTCACGCCGTTCCTCATCCATTCGAAAGTGTCTCCGCGTCCGCGCACTGCAGCACCTGCCAATCACCGTGAATACCCGCGACTGGTTTTAATCGTTGGGTCTGGTCTTTAGACCTTGGAGGGTAGAAAGGCTGGAAAAGGGTTGGAAACGGTTTCCGGACGGGGGACGGACCCCCATCCGATGGTTGTCAGTCGCGCCTGACCAGGACGATTGCCACCAGCGCCAGGACGATCACGACGGCTGCGACGGCGATGCCGACCAGCTCTGATGTCCCGTAGGAGCCGTCGGAGTAGGCCGACTCGACGGAGACGCCGGTGACAGTCCCGCCGTTCATGTTGCGGAGCTCCCCGTCGCCGGTGACCTT
Source organism: Thermoplasmata archaeon (assembly GCA_030539565.1). Lineage (GTDB taxonomy): Archaea > Thermoplasmatota > Thermoplasmata > Methanomassiliicoccales > Methanomethylophilaceae > Methanoprimaticola. The sequence continues at coordinate 5,720 of JAUNYA010000015.1, forward strand.
CGATCCCGTGTCCCCCTCGCCGGGGGCGATGGTCCCGTAGTTCAGCAGCTGGGATCCGGATGCTACCGCGATCGTGCCGTCGACCATGGAGACGTCCCCGTGGACGCGGGCCTTCACGTTCACACCGTCGGATCCGATGGACATGGTCCCCCCGAGGATCTCGATGGACGAGTCGCTGACGAAGGTCCCCAGAACGGTCATGCCGAACTCGATCTGCAGGAGGCCGCGGTTCTCGAACGTGGCGCCCTCGGACACGGTCAGCATGGAGCCGTAGATCGAGGCGGTGCCGTAGTTCAGGAAGCTGGCGCCCTCCTCGAGCAGGACGCGGTAGTCGTCGCCCATCTCGGTGGATCCGAAGTAGCCGTAGTTGGTGAACGTGACACCCTCGTCTACGATCACGTCGGCGGACACGGCGGTCATCCTCTCGTCCGCCTCGAGGGTGAAGTCGGATGTGATGTGGTGGGTGCCGTACAGTTCGAAGTTGGCCACGCCGAGCTGCTTCGAGAACAGCACGTAGCTCCAGTCGGATGCGGTCACGGTGCACTGCAGGAGCATGACATCCTCGATGTTCGAGATGTGGATCTCGTCGCAGTCCTCGTTCCTGTGCAGGATCTGGCTCAGGTCGTCGGTGACGATGACGCCGTCTACGGTGAACTCTCCGAGGATGGTCGCCTTGGTCCCGATGAGGTAGAAGTCGCCGCCGACCTCGACGGTCGTGTCGCGGGAGAACACGGCGGGGTGGTTGTCCACCATGCGCAGGATGCCGGATACGGAGACCGAGTCGCCGGTGAAGTAGACGCCGGTGGTGTCGTCGGTGTAGCCGATGTTCATCTCGCCGCAGACCACGTTCCCGAGCATGTAGGTCTCCAAAGTGCCGCCGGACACGAAGTTGATGGATGCGCCGGGGAGGATCAGGTTGTAGACGACGGAGCCCGCCTCGATGTTCACACCCTGTATCGAGTCTGTCGTGATGGTACCGGACAGGTATCTCCCGGAGAAGGTGGGCGTCCTGTAGCCGTCGGTTATGGTGAATCCCGTGCTGACCACACTATCCATCTGCAGGATGTCCCCGTGGGATGTCCATACGGGGATCGTTGTTACGGTGCCCTGGCCGAAAGTTATGGAGGACCCCTCGCCCAAGGCGAGGCTGCTGGTCTCGAGGGATATCGAGCCGGTGACCGTGAGGCTGGAGCCCTTCTCGATGGCGATGTCCCCGTCGTCCACGATCCTGAGGACGTCGACGGTGCCCTCGTACCTGGCGGTCGATAGGCTGGACACTATGGTTCCGGTGTACCCGCCCGTGAGATGGAGGGCCCCGTTCCTGAATGTGATGAGCAGCGTATCGTCATCGCCGGCGGAGGCGACGTCGGTCATGGTCATCTGCTCGTAGTTGACGACGAGTGTCATGCTGACGCCCTCCGCACCGTAGACCCCGTTGACCGAGGTCTTGTCGACGGTGTACGTCCCCATGTCGCCGGTGCCGATGTAGGTGTCGTCCGAGGATACGGCGACGGCGCCGCTGAAGATTTCGGACGAGAATGTCTGGAACCCCTCGTAGACGGCCTTGCCGCCGGTCATCATCATCTTCCCTTCCCAGAGGAGGGCGGTGACGGAGGCGCTGTCCTGGAAGGCCTCGAAGACGGCGTCGTCGTCGGGGACGAACGATGTCAGCGAGACGGATGCCGCCGACCCCAGGGTGATGTCCATGGTGTAGGCTACTCCGGACTCCAGGGTGAGCGTGTTGAACCCGTCGTAGGCGAGCGTCACGACCCCGGTGTATGACAGGGGGTAGTAGACCCAAGTCGTCCCGTCGGAGTCGGCGGCGTATGCGGCCCTGTTGCCCTCGGAGGGCTTGGTCAGGACGCCGTGGCCGTCGTAGTGCGCCGAGCCCGCATCGTCGATGTGCGCGGTGACGTAGGAGCCGTCGGTGCTTCCTGTCAGTATCAGGTCTGAGTCGTCGATGTACTCGACCGAGTACTCGCCTCCGGTGCCGGAGAGCGACGTGGCCAGGTACATGGTCAGTGTGTTCCCCGAGTCCGAGGAACCGGTGACGAAGGCCGAGGATCCGTCCAGCATGTAGACGGTCATGGAGCCCTCGGTGAGGTCGAATGTGGCCCAGCTTGCGCCGAGCAGGACGTAGGTCCCCGGCTCGGCGACGGTGCTCTCCGTGTCGACGGGAGTCACGTCCGAGGCCGTGGAACCCTCGGTGGCCGGGATGCCGACGCAGAGGACGGCGCAGAAGGCCATGAGCAGGGCGGCCGAGAACGCGACGGCCCTGCGGGGGTTGCTTTCGAAGTTCATCTGATCACCGTGAGGTGAGCCCGATTCCCCCTTCCGGGCGTATCGGCGCATCTCCCTCCCACGGTCGTGGTTATTCAAAAACGATTCGACTGCCGTTTATAAACGGTCATGCCGGGGAAGGCGTCTGGGGGGTGGAAGGCTCCTCGGGATCCGGAGGCCACACCCTGTCGATGAGCTTGGACATCACGCCGAACCAGGCCGCCTCGACCACGAGGGACACAGCGCACGGGAGCACCGCGTCGGGCATGGTGGTGGCGAACAGCGCCATGGTCAGGGATATCGACATGCCGGAGTTCTTCCAGGCGGCCATCACCAGGTACACGATGCCGTTCTCCCTCTTGACGCCCATCCTCCTGAAAAGGAAGATCAGCACGAAACCGAGGGCGAAGGTCCTGAAGATGCAGGCCACCACGAGCCACATGACGACGTCTATGTCGCTGAAGATGAAGTCGCGCCTGCTGCCCAGGCCGATGAACACCATGAGGAGCATCATCAGGTTGATGAAGACGGACTTGACCTCACTCTTGAGGTGCAGCCTCTTCACCACGAACGACAGCGCGAAGGGGATCGCGATGAACATCACGATGTACTTCAGGATCTCCAGGGGGTCCGCGGCGCTGCCCAGGATGGCCTTGGTGATCAGCGGGGTGAGCAGGATGGCGCACACGTAGATCACCGTGAGCGACAGGACGGACATCTTGGCGTCGCCCTTCATCACGAGCGACGAGACCACGACGGACACCGCGCAGGGCACCGACGAGAGCATGACCCATCCGGTCCAGAGATGGCTGTCGTCCAGGAAGAACAGGCCGGTAACGAGCGTCAGCCCGGTGTTGATGCCGAAGCACGCGATGAGGCAGCCGACTATCTGGCGGTCGTACAGCCTGAAATCGTCCTTGCGGAACTGGATGCCGTCGAGGGACACCGCCATCTGGGCGATCAGCACGAACATGAGGATCGTGGACGCGTCCGGGTTGTCGAACCCGAAGATCAGGGCGAAGAGGATGCCCAGGAAGACGTATATCTTGACGTCGCAGAGGACGTTTATCAGCGGCATGCTGGAGCGCGCATCCGGAGACTGGTATAAACGGGTTGCTGGGCGACTCGGAAAATACGAGCGTCCGTTACCCCGGTCGCCCCGAGAAGAACCTGGCCGCGTCTCCCACGGGGTCCTTCGTCGGCACGGCGTCCAGCTCCCTGGCGAGCCTGGATGCCCTGTTGTCAAGGATGACCGCCATGCCGCGGTCGGTCTCCGTGCGGATCAGACGGCCGATGGCCTGCTTGATCTTCCTCTGCGCGGGGACCGCCGAGCAGTACGTCCATCCCTTGCCGGGGCCGTACCTGGCGTCGAACATGTCGCTCATGGCCTTCTGCTCGAGGCTCGGAGGGGGGTACGGTATCCCCACGATGACCGCGAAGCACAGCTCGTCCCCTGGGAAGTCGATCCCCTCGGCGAACTTCCCTCCCATGACGCAGAACAGCACCCCGTCCCTCCTGGAGCGGAAGGTGTTCAGGTTGGCCGCGTTGCCCTTGGCGTTGCGGGACTCCTCCCAGTAGAGCCTCCTGTCGATGTGCGTCTCCAGGTATCCGCGCATGGACGTCATGCTGGCGTACGAAGTGAAGAAGACCAGCGTGTTCTTCTCGACCGAGTTGCAAAGCTGCGCTATGGTACGCTCCAGGCGGTCCTTCATGCCCGGGTTCTCCTTCAGGTCCTGCCACCTGGTGGTCATGTCCTCGGTGTACACGACGAGCCTGTTCTCGGCGGGGAACGGGGACGGGTACTTGCGGAGCGTGCAGTTCGATGAGAGCCCGATCACCCTGGCGTACTGGTCCAGGGGCTGCAGGGTTCCCGACATGTGGACCGTGCCCTTGGTGGAGTTGAGGAAGCGGGAGATCTCGGCGGGGTCGATGCACGATGCCCGGAGGAACTCGCCGTCCCTGTCGCCGTTGATGGTGCGCACGTACCTCTCGCCGGAGGACCCGCACCAGGACTTCAGCAGCACCCCGACCTGCTGGATGTCTGAGATGCGGTTCTCGTTGGCCTGCATGAGCGCCTCCGTCCTCGACTCGCCGATCTCGATCATCTGCTCGACGGCCTCCTCCAGCCTCTCCATGTCGAGGCCGTACTTGGCCATGATGCGCTCCTCTATCACGGGGCCCTCGATGAGGGCCGTGGTGGTGCCCATCTTCAGCTTGTCGACGGCGACGGCGCGGACGCAGGACTTCAGGAACGTGAGGAACTCCTTCAGAGACACGACGTCGGTGATCCGGGGCTGGGAGCGGAAGGTGGTGCACTCGTCTATAGCGTCGTCGATGAGTGCGCGGTCGATGGTGAACGACTCGCTCCCCCTGGCGGCGTCCACCAGGTTGTGCGCCTCGTCCACGACTATGAGCAGCGACTCGGGGTCCCCGGGCCTGTCCAGGTTGGTCATCAGGCTGTTCCTGATGTCCGGATCCAGTATGTGGACGTACGGTGCGGCGACGACCCTGCACTCCTTCATGAGGGCCTTCTTGGCCTCGTAGGGGCAGGCCTGCAGCTTCACGCAGAACGAGTCCAGCTCGTCCGATGTTGGGAACTGCGTCCGCACGTACTGCTGGATCTGGGGCAGGGCGTTCTGGACCCTGTCGTAGTACCTGCATCCCCCGGCCTTGCCGGTGTTGCTCTTCATGCGTGCATCGTCGCACATCATCGAGAGGATGTTCGATGGGATGCTGTCGAAGTCCTTGACGCCCCTGAACAGGGGGCAGGACTTGGAGCGGCCGGTGAGCGCGATGCCGGTCACGGGCTTGATCTTCGAGATGGAGCGGAGCTCCCGCATGACCTGGTCGCTCTGGGAATTGGTTCTGGTTAGATATACTATGGTCTTGCCGGTGCGGGACGCGTGGTCGAGGCAGGCGGCAAGGGACACGATGGTCTTCCCGGTCCCGGTGCCGGACTCCATGACGAAGTGCTTGCCGGCGTCCAGAGCGGAGACCATGTCGTGGATGATGTCCATCTGGCATCCGCGGGGCCTGTATGGCATGTACGGGGCCTCGGGGACCTCCTCTATGGCGACCTCCTTCTGTGGGCGGCGGTCGTCCATGCCGTCGAGGACGGACTGGTTGCTCTCCACAAGCTTGTCCAGTGTGGCTCCGCAGGACTTGCATCTCGTGTCGCAGGGGGCGACTAGCGAGCGGCACCTGGGGCAGAACATCCCCATCATGCCGCGGTTGATTCAAAACTCGTTAAAAACAGTTTGCCGACGTCGTCTAGGACGGCAGCAGAGGGACATGAAATCGTTCAGATACTCCAGCGCGGACTCGTCCACGGCGTAGTTGTGCCATCTCCCCTCGTCCACGCGTTTGACCAGTCCGGCTTTGGACAGGATTGCTATGTGGTACGACACGTTGGACTGGTAAGTCTCCAACTCCTCGGTGATGGCGCTTATCGTGAGCGATCTGCCCCCGAAGTTGAGGAGGATCCTCACACGACAGGGGTCCGAGAGCGCCTTTCCGATGAGGGCCATCCTCTCGCAATGGTCTTCCTCCATGTCTACAGCATACGAATTTCGGGGTTTATAATCGTTTTTTCGAACAATTCGGCGCATCTAAAGTCGTATATGAGTCATCCAGTCATGCTGGGAGGCTAAATAGGTGACAGTATATCACTTATCGATGAGTCGGAAAATCCTCATTATAGACGGGTCCCCGCGCCGCGGCGGGAACACGGACATCCTCTGCGACAGCTTCGCGACCGGAGCCCGCGAGAACGGCAGCGAGGTCGAGACGATCTACCCGAGCAGGATGAAGATCGCCTACTGCACCGGGTGCGACCGCTGCATCGAGACGGGGAGGTGCGTCCACAAGGACGACATGGAAGAGGTCAGGGACAAGATGCTCTCGGCGGATATCATCGTCTTCGCGGCCCCCGTGTACTTCTACACCATCCCCGCGCAGATCAAGGTGCTGATAGACCGCATGGTGCCGTTCTACCAGAAGGTCACCGGGAAGGACATCTACATCATGGTCTGCGCGGCGGACCCCAACGACGGCCTGCTGGAGCTCGCCGTGGAGGCCTTCAGGGGACTGACGCGCGACTGCATGGAGGGATGCACCGAGAAGGGCACCCTCAAGGCCACCGGCGTGTGGAAGAAGGGCGAGGTCTCGGGAACGGAGTTCCCGGACATGGCCCGCAAGATGGGAAGGTCGGCCTGACCTGACCTTCCTGGTCCCGAGGCGCTCCCGGATGAAGTCCTCGAGCGCCTGGGGGCTGTCCTCCTTCGGGAGGATGGCCCCCGAATTGTCATTGAACATGATGTAGAACGCCCTGTCCGTCTCGAGGACGGTGTTCACCCATGTGTAGGGGCGGTCGTAGACGCCCATGGCGGACGAGACCACCATGCGGTTCTCGTAGAACTCGTACGTGACGGTGCCGACGAGCTGCTCCTGCTGATACTGGAGCGTCTCCGCGCGGCGGAGGTTGCGGACGATCATCCACGAGTTCACCGCGCCGATGGCGGCGAAGATGACCAGGCCGTACCACGTGCCCAGCAGGGCCCACAGGACGAGACCGGTGGCCACGTAGAACGCGAAGCTCCCGTAGATGCGGAGCTGGACCTTCCCGATGACGCGCTGGACGGTGCGGTTGTACTCCCTGTACTGCGACAGCGTGTACGCCGTCACCACCTTGTGCAAGGGCTGCTCGGTCATCCCACTATCCTGTAGCCGGAGTCGTCGCCCTCCGCGGTGTAGCGGACGCCGTGCTTGTCGAGAATGTCCCTGATCGTGCCCACATGCACACCGAGTCCGACGTTGAGGAACTGGTTCTCCACTACGGTGCGGCCCTCGTACTCCACCGTGGGCTGGAACCCCAGGGGCAGGTGGGCGGTCTTGACCTGCATGGCGTACACCCTGCCCTCGGTGTCGAAGATCGGTCCGCCGGACTGGCCCCTGAGGCCGGGCGTGGAGGTCTCCACGTACCTGATGGCGAAGCCGCCGTCCTTGCTCGGGCCCTTGCTGACGGTGCGGGTGTGCATCCCCTCGTTGAAGAAGATCACGTCGCGCTCGGGGATGCGGGGGATCTGGAAGGACTTCTTCTCGTCGTTCCAGGTGGACTTGATGTCCATGAACGAGTACCCTGAGCGGCACACGCTGGTACCGGGGCGCAGAGTGGCCGGGTCCCTCAGGACGGGGTAGCTGCGCACCCAGTCCGGGTTGAAGGGCTCCAGCTTCCCGAAGGCGATGTCTATCTGGTTGTTCACGTAGGTGGTCTTCACCTGGACGCCGTCCCACCCCCACCAGAAGGAGTGGTTGGTGATGAGCTTCGGGTCGAGTTTCACCATGGAGCTGGGGGATCCGGGCCTGGCCATGCGGCCGTTGTTGATCTCCTCGATCTCCTTGGCCTTGTTGACATCGCTCTGGAACTTGGAGAACGAGTTGTACATGTGGCCCGCCGTCATGACCCACCCCTCCCTGTTGAGGACGATGAACGTCCCGACCTCGGACGAGACGGACCCGTCCTGATGCCTGGTCGAGATCACCAGGGGCTTGGTGAAGTCGCTGACTCTGCTGCAGGCTTCCGCGAACATGGGCCCCAAATGGCGGACTCCCTATAATTAGTAGGCGTGCACACGTTCCGCGACGCGCGTCGTATCGCATAAATACGCGTCACGGATAACGAGGATACGGTGGGAGCGAGTGATTTCCAAGGAGACTCAGTACAGGATCTACGCCGGGACGAGCAAGGGCGACTACACTGGCTGGAGCCAGGCGGAGTGCGAGGACGGCAAGGACATCGAGCTCTGGTCCCTGGACCTCGGCGACGGCTACTTCCTGGACCGTGCGGTCAAGGTCGTCAAGGGCCTCTTCAAGGAGAAGAGGGTCCAGATCAACAGCCTCCGCAGGGACAGATCCGTGGAGGACCCCGAGGGCGACTACAAGGACATGAACTTCAGCATGCTGTTCAACGTGAAGATCATGGTCTCGCCCGACGCGATCAAGTTCGACTCCGGGAACAACTCGTTCGTCCTCCTCTCGAGGGAGCCCGCGGACTGGAACGACTTCTCCGAAAACGTGCCGACCTTCGAGGACAGCGACATCGAGCAGAACTGGACCAGCTTCTACTCCTGACGGGGATCGTCTAAGCTTCGTAGACACGCCCTTCTCCGGCTTTATACTCCGGGGTGCCAAGGGTCCCCATGGACCCTTCGGAACTCTACCGCAGGATAGCGCGCTCGGCTGACGAGCTCTACTGGTATCAGGACGTGCATCCCGAGACCGCCGAGTCCGTCGTAGGCGTGCGCTCGTGCGACGTCTTCGACGGATACGCGATCCTCCATCTGGAATCTAGGCTGCAGGACACCACAGGCATCCGCCTGAGGGTTGGGCAGGACACGCTGGACGAGGAGGCCTCCGGCTTCGAGAGGTACGACGAGGTCTCCAGGACGATAATAGCGCGTCCGGGGACCCGGTTCCTCGACGCCATGTCAGACGGCGCGGAGGCGTCGGTGGTCAGCGACATGAACTTCCTCGTCCGCGCCGCGGGCGAGTTCTACAAGAGGTACGGGCCGATGGTCGCCGTCCCCGGTCCCCCGAGGGACCCTCCGGTCCCGACGTTCCCATCCGAGGGCGTCCCCAGCCCCATGCAGAGGTCGGCCGCCGAGGCCGTGTCCCGTTCGGCGATGTCGTACGTATGGGGCGCGCCGGGGACGGGGAAGACGCAGTACGTCCTCTCGGCGTGCATCAGGGGATGCCTCGCCCGGGGGCAGAGGGTCGCGGTGTTCGCGCCGACGAACAACTCCGTGGAGCAGGTTCTCCGCGGGATAATGGCGTCCTTCGGCGACAGCGGGTGCCCGGACGGGATCATACGCCTCGGCGTGCCGTCGGCGCGCTTCCTGCGGGACCATCCGGAGATGTGCGAGGACAGGCAGGCCCAGAGGAGGCAGGCCGAGTGCCTAAGGGCCCTTGACAACCTGGAGGAGGTCGCTTACGAGCGGAGGTGCGACGCCGTCCTGGGGGACATCGACGCGATCTCCTCCGCGGAAGGGGGCTTCTGGGACCGCGGTGACCTGGAGGCCCGCCGCCCCGACCTGGTGCCCGCGTTGGGGAGGATCGAGGCCGTGTGCGCCCTCAGGCCGATGACGTCGGAGGTCCTCGAAGGCGACCGCCCGCTGGCCGAGCGCCTCTCCACGCTCCGCACCCTGCTGTACGGGAGGGAGCGCTGCGCCAGGAACATCAGCGAGTTCGAATCGTGGTCCGACGCGGACATAGCCGCATCAGTGGAAGAATACCGGGAGGAGCTCGAGGCGCTGAACTCGAGGTCCACGGAGGAGAGGGTCTCCAACGCGACGATAATCGCGATGACGCCGCACCAGTTCCTGTCCCGCTTCCGCCCCAGGGGATCCGACGAGGACACCAGGATGGAGCTGGACGTGGACAGGATCTTCCTGGACGAGGCGGGGTACTGCGGGCTCGTGCAGGCTCTCGCTCTGTTCACCAACGGCGTCCCCGTGGCGATGTTCGGGGACCACATGCAGCTCCCGCCGGTCGAGCAGATAGAGGACGCGATAGTGAGGGACGCTGCGAAGCGGGGCTCCATCCTGCAGGACCTGTTCCTGTGGAACCTCTCAGCCCTGTACTGCGAGTCCCTGATGCGCTGCGGGGTGGACGGGCTCCGCATCCTGTACCTTGACGAGAGGGACCCGATATTCGAGAACACCGTGCGTAGGGACCTGACAGAATCCCGCAGGTTCGGCACCAACCTCGCCAGCATCCTGGACCGCTTCGTCTACGGGAACGGACTCCGCGGGGACGACGGAAGGTGCCTCGAGATCGACGTCATAGACGTCCGCTGCGACGAGAAGGAGGACCGGGCCAACCCCGAGGAGGCGAAGGCGGTGTCCGTGTTCCTCAAGGGCTCCGGGATCGACCCGTCGAAGGTCTGCGTCCTCACACCGTACAGGCGCCAGCTGAGCATCCTCAGGAGCAGGGTCGGCAGGAAGTTCAGCGACTGCGTGATGACCGTCCACGGGTCGCAGGGCAGGGAGTGGGACACCGTGGTGCTCAGCATATCCGACAACCGCACCGCCGTGAGGGACGTTCCGTACAGGTTCACGAGCTCTTCGACGCCCATAGGCCTGCGCCTGATGAACACGGCGCTGTCGCGTGCGCAGAGGAGGCTCGTAGTCGTGTGCGACGCGGAGTTCTGGGAGTCGAGGGAAGGGGAGCTGATAGGCGAGGTGGTCCGCGCCGGGAGAAGGATGGAGGATAGTTGAGAAGGGGACGGAGCCCCCGTTTGGATCAGTCGTCCTCCTCGATGCCGAGGGCGGACATGATCTGCCTGAGCTGGTCCTTGACGTCCTGCATGCCGGTGCGGACATCGGACACCTGCGCGCGGAGGGCGCGGGTGTCGTCCTCGAGGGCGCTGAGGCGCTTCTCGGTCTCGGGATCGGGACCTGCGGCCGCCGCGGGTGCGGGGGCCGGTGCGGCGGAGGCCTTCATCTGCTTGGCCTCCTGGACGAGGGTGTCGCGCCTCGAGCGGAGCGACGAGGCCATCATCTCCAGCTTCTGCTTCTCGTCGTCGTCCCCGTCTATCTCGGCCTGGACGATCCTGTCCTCCACGGACCTGAGCTCGTCGCCGATGCTCCTGATCTGCGAGTTGATGTCGTCCATCTCGGGCGCGGCGGGCTCGGGGCCCTTCTTCGCGCTGGGCGCCATGGCGGCGGCGAGCGCCTCGGCCTCCTCGCTGGAGCGGACCTCGAAGGCGCCTGCGTTGTGGACTGTGGCGTTCATGCTGCGGTCGATGTTGGGGATGTCCATCCCGGCCTTGATGAAGGACTCCTCGATCTCCCGCTTCCTGTTGATCAGCTCGGCGATCTTGTCCTGGATGCCGAGGACCTCGTCGGCCTTCTCGGCGGCCTCCCCGGGGCTGGCGGGCATGGATGCCACCAGCGACTGGAGGTACCTGTTGAGCCTGGCGACCTCGGTGTCGATGAACCTGAGCTCCCTCTCGTACTTGCTGGGCGGCATGATCAGTCCTTCTTCTTCTTTTTCTTCTTCTTCGGCTTGTCCTTCTCCTTGTCCTCGGACAGGGTGACGAACAGGTCGTAGAGGTAGTCGTCGTAGAAGATGATCTCACCGATCTGCTCCATGGCGTACGGGTCGTCCAGGAGGGCCTTCAGCATCTTCTTGGAGCTGAGGGCTCCCTCTCCGATGCTGAGGCACATGTCCTCGACGATGGCGTCGCAGTAGTCGGCGCGGATGGACTCGGCCTCGAGCTCGTTCTCCAGGTCGTCCGCTGAGAGCCCGTTGACGTAGTCCGCGTACTTCTCGGGGGAGGGCACGGGGTCCGCGTCGAGGTCCAGTCCCTCGAGCAGCTTGTCGTCGTCGGTCATGTCCGCGATCACCGTGATGTAGGCGGTGACGTCGGCTTTCAGGTAGGCCGTCAGCTCGGAGTTGTGCCTGAGGCTGTCGGCGTTCTTGAGGCGCTTGGCCTTCTTCTCGAGGTCGGCGATCTCCGCCTTCTTCCTCCCGACGGTCTTCTCGAGGACCTTGACGGCCTCCTCGACCGTGTACTGCTCCTCGGACAGGCCTTCGTAATCGTCTGCCATGGGGACTGGATAGCGCTTCGTACATAAAAACAGGACACTGAATGCCTCGGTACGTCGGAAGAGGGCATCCGTACGGGGATATATGGACGATTTCTGATATGTAGTGCCTTTCTGTACAACATTTATCTAGGCGGAGACAGATTACCTTCGATGCCTGGGGAACACTCGGTTCTGGAACTTACGGCTCGCAGCGAGCGCGGCGACAGCGAAGCCCAGTACCTCCTGGGCAAGATGTACTACGAGGGCGACGGCGTCGAGCAGGACACGTCCAGAGCGGTCGCCCTGATCTCCTCGGCGGCCAACGGGGGAAGCCCGGAGGCGCAGTACACGTTCGGATACTTCTGCTGCTACGGGATCGGCGTCACCACCGACAAGATGGCGGCGATCCAATGGTACCGCAAGGCCGCGAACCAGGGATACACCGAGGCGCAGTACGGCCTCGGGTACCTGTGCGACAAGGGCGAGGGCATCAAGGTCAACAGGATGGAGGCCGCGAAGTGGTACCTCCTCGCTGCGGACAAGGGCCATCCCGCGGCCCAGTGCAACCTCGGGATCCTCTACTACAACGGCTGGGGCGTCCGCAAGGACGTGGACGAGGCGTTCCGCCTCTTCACCCTCTCGGCGGAGCAGGGGAACCTGGACGCCATGTTCAACCTGGGCCGCATGTACGAGTCCGGCGACGCCGTGGAGCGCGACTTAACCATGGCGATGAGCTGGTACACGAAGGCCGCCAGCCAGGGGGATCCGCACGCGCTGTTCCTCGTGGCGATCAGATACCTTCGCGGAGACGGCGTGGAGCAGGACCAGGCCCTCGCGACCCGCATGCTTATGGCCGCGGCGTCCCGCGACGACCCGGACGCGATGATAACGCTGGGGATGATGTACTATTCCGGAACCGGGGTGGAGCAGGACCTGACCCGTGCAATGAACCTGTTCAAGGGCTCCGCGATGTCCTGGGATCCCCTGGCGATCTTCATGATCGGCCTGATGTACTACAACGGCGAGGGTGTGCCGAAGGATGTCCGCAAGGGCATCGGCATGGCTAAGCTCTCGGCCGAGCTGGGATGCCACGAGGCAATCGACTTCCTGAACCAGGTCAGCCGAAGTACTGCTTGTCCCTCGGGACGATCTGGATGGGCGCCCCGCAGTAGGGGCACGCGTTGTAGATCGTGTCGAATCCCTGCTTGTCCGTTCCCAGAAGGGCGGGTCCGTCCTCGCCCTCGGTGAACACGGTCCTCTGCGAGAGGAGGTCCTCGAGCATGGGCCCGCAGCACGCGGCCTCCACATCGACGTCGGAGAGCATGAGCTTGATGACCGGCCTGGCCTTCAGCTTCCTGTTGCGCTCCTCGGTGAGCTCGTCGTCCAGGCGCTGGGCGTCGATCTCGGCGCCGGGGTAGCCCATCATGGCCGAGTACGCGAGGAGCCTCACGGCCTTCTGCTTGTCCACATCCACGCCGATGCCCTTCTCGAACATCAGGCCCAGGTGGTACATGGCGCTGGGGTCGAGCTCGTCCGCGGCCCTTCCCAGGAGCTGCGCCCCCTTCACGGGGTCGGGCTCCACGCCCTCGCCGGACGCGGTGAGGATGCCGAGCTCCCTGATCGCGGGCACGTGGCCCTGCTCCGCGGCCTTCCCGAACCATGCCGCGGCCCGGGCCGGGTCCTTGGGCACGTCCGTGCCGTACATGTACTGGACACCCAGCTGGAACTGCGCGTCCATGTTTCCGCTCTCGGCTGCCCTGATGAGTTCTTCGCCCGTGGCCATGCTATCGGCCGTGAATGCGGTTCTATATTAAACTAGTTTACAGCACAGGACGTCCAGACCGCACGAAGCAGAACCCTGCAGCGATGTTGCCAGGGTCCCATCCAGCCGTGCTTTGGATTATATTACTTAGAGTACATACCATAACGGGTGGGAACACGAACTGCGGGACATGCGGAGCCGAGATAGATGCGGGAGACCGCTTCTGCCCCAACTGCGGGATGCCCCTGACGAAGATCGAGGGGACGAGACACGTCTACTACGCCAAGTCCGAGTGGATCGCACTGATCCTCTCGTTCGTCATACCCGGTCTTGGGCAGCTGTACGTGGGGAAGATCAGGACGGGCATCGGCATGATCGCCCTCAACGTCCTGCTGAACGTCACTATGTGGGCGGGGATGTACGGCGTGGAGACCCTTCCACGGGTCGAGTGGTGGGACATCCTGGCGGTGATCTGCTTCATACTGGTCGTGTGCGCGGCAGTGTTCTGGATAGTCCTGTGGATCTACTCGATGTACCACGCCTACAACGACGCGAAGTACTACAACAGGTACATGACGGCCCACGACGGGGAGAGACCGTGGTGAGGCCGAGGAGGAATACATGTATTGCAGCGGATGCGGAAAGGAGATCCCGAAGGGGGCGGCATTCTGCCCCGAATGCGGGACGCGTGCCGGAGAGGCATCGAGGAGCGGCTCGGTGAATACGGATACCGCCGTGATGTTCAACAAGAAGTCCGAGGGTGTGGCGCTGATCCTGTCGCTCATCATACCGGGCCTGGGCCAGATGTACATAGGACAGTTCAAGCGCGGGGCGGGCTTCCTCGTGCTGGCGATACTGATCTATGTGCTCGCGATCCTGGTCTTCGCCCTGATGACGAGCATGATCGACACGCCCACCAGCCAGGACACTGCCGCCCTGATTGTCCTCACATACGGCGGTGCTTTCACCCTGGCCTACCTGGCGCTTTGGATCTATTCGATGTACGACGCCTACACGAAGGCGAAGGAATACAACGCATATCTCCTCCAGAACGGCGGCCAGCCGCCTTGGTGAGAGCCCAGTCACTCCTGGATGTCCTTCCTGTTGGTCAGGATGACCTCGCAGATCTCCATGAGCGTCTCCAATGCGTAGGGGTTCCCGATGCGATGGATGACCTCCTTGCCGTCCCTCTCGGACACGACGATGCCCTGCTCCCTGAGGATCGTCAGGTTGTGGGACACCAGGGAAGGAGAAGCGGATACGGCCTTGGAGAGCTGCGTGGTGCTCATCCTGCCGCTCTCAAGGGCCTTGATGATATCCATCCTCTTCTGGTCGGCCAGGGCCTTGAGGACGCCTATCTCGCGGTCCCCGGAGTTGCGGATCCTCTCCATGACTCCCGGGATCAGGTCGTCGTCGATGGGCGGCTCGTAGATGGCCGCATCGTGGGGGGTCATGTCCGAATAGGGCTTCTGCGCCACAACTATGAACGAGATCGGCACCTTGACCAGTCCCGCCTCGGTGAGAGTAGAGAAGTGAACCTTGTCCAGCGACTTGATGTGGATGTCCGACATCCCGAGGCCGAGAAGGGTCTCGACATCCCATTTGGGACGCCTCTCCTTGGTAAGCGGCAGCTCCTTCGACAGCTCGCGGATGATGTTGGTGTCCACATGGTTGACGTTGGTCCTGTAGTGGAGCCCCGTCTCCCTGCCGTTCTTGAGGTCGAAGTACTCCTTCCTCTTCCTGTAGTCCTCGTCGTAGATGTCCAGGTAGTAGTTTCCGTCGACCACGATGAGGTAGCCTCCGGGCTTCAGGAGGTCCACCCAGTTGGCGTATGCCACGGCCGGATGCTGGAGGCACCAGACGCTGCTCTTGGCAACGACAAGATCGAATGATTCGTTCTCGAGACCCGGGTTCGCGATATCCCCCTCGACGAACTCGATGTCGAGTCCGGCGTCGCGGGCGTTCTTCCGTGCCTCCTGGAGCATGGCGGTGGAGTTGTCGACCCCCACCACATCGTGCCCGAGGCTGGCCATCCACATGGCCATCAGGCCGCATCCGGTCCCCATGTCGGCCACGCGCATGTGCCTGTTGAGGTTGATGAAGTGTCCAATGGCCTTCATCGTGTAACTGTCGTCCACGTAGGAGATCCTGGTTGCCAGGGTATACCCCTGGGCGCGCTGGTTCCAATAGTCCTGGATCTGGGCGGTGAGTCCTGCCTGCTTCGGCTCGGCACCCAGGGCTTCCGATTCCTGCATGAGAACGAATTCTTGTTACAGGGTATTTGAAGTTTGCAGATACATCCAACAATAAATCGAGTTACATCAGGATATGCACATAAACCAGTCAACTGTAACCATCAAACATCCATTCAATTGAATGAAAATTGAAATCGAACGCCTATGAAAGATTTGCTTTAAATATCAAGACTTCCAAACGCGGTTTAGTTGGAACATACATCCAATTAACGCAAAGCTGGTATGATCATGAACAACAAGATGATAGGTGCCATTGCCGTGGTCGTTATCGTCCTCGTGGCAGGTGTCGCGGTGTACCTCACCATGAACCCCACGAGCAAAGAGACGAGCTACGGACTGAGCGACAACATCGACGGGCGTCTCACCATATTCGGAAACGCCAACGAGGACGACTACATCGACGACAGAGATGTCGAGACCGTCAAGGCGATCATCGCCGGCGAGATAGAGCCGACGTACTTCGACTGCTACAAGACCTACGGCGGATCCGTCGTACAGAGGTGCCTTGCCGACGCGAACTGCGACGGTAAGATAGACGAGGCGGACGTCGAGTGGATCCAGAACATGGTGGACCGCAAGACGAACATGCAGGTCTACTACTACGATGTGGACGGCGTCTGCGCCTCCTGCACATACCCCCTTACGACACTGGCTGTCGGATACAACCTAATCTCCCGAGTTTTGTTTAACTAGGCCGTGCAAAGAGTCGCAGGCGATC
>JAUNYA010000093.1 GCA_030539565.1 Thermoplasmata archaeon
CACCTAGAATGTGAACGGGGACGTGCTAATAGGGGAGTCCTATATAAGGCTAATCCTCTGAATCGGCCTTTTACTTAGACGCGCGAATAATATAGTTGCGGTTAGGCCGGAGGGGCGCCCCGTCCTATTGGTGCGGTGACCGTATTGACGACCCGATCGATGGTCGTGTCGCTCCAATTCACGTAGTTCTATTTATATAAGACGGGGACGACATCGATACGGTCCCTTGTCCATATGGAGGGCGAAGCTTCATACGAATGTCCAGAAACGTGTGGATATTCCGTACGGCTGGGAAGCAAACCCTAAATATCATCGATTTTGTCATAGCGGAATCGTGAATACGGGCGGAGCGGGTCGACCGCATTGCCTCTGAACACAAGTGATAACATGATGAGCTAGGAGAACACGGGTCTCCTGGCCGCCTTCCCGCGCCCTGGGATTTTGTGCGCCGCCAGCGCACCCAGCAATGGGGGGGGGGGCGGGAGCCTCTATAACGATGCCCGGAGCGGGAACGCCTGTCCGCTTCCGAGCACGTCCGGCAGCGTCTGTAGTATCATTGGTCTGAAGACTCGCGGGGCGTGGTGCCGATGAAGATCCTCGGCTCCAGCAAGGTGGACGACTATCGGAAGGTCGTGCTCGGCGAGAAAGTCGTGAAAACGCTGAACCTGAAACAGGGCGACTCGGTCCTGTTCTACAAGAAGGACGGGGGCAGCGACGTCCGGATGTTCCGTGCCGAGGGCACGAACCTGACTGAGGAGTTCGACAGCCGCCCCCACATACACCTCAGGGGTCTGCGCTCCTATCTCTTCATGCTGTCCGGGATCACGCTGATCCTGGCGATAATCGCCACCGTCCTGTTCCACGCGGAGGATTCCGGCTCTTCGATCGGTGTCCCGTCCGCAGCTGTCTACGTTCTGCTGGCTCTCATCGCCGTTCTCGCGATAGGCTCGATCTTCACCGCCCGTTCGATGGACACCCGCGAGGACGACACCATGATCGTCTCGATAGGCGGGCCGTACACCAAGGACCGCCTGCTGGGCCTTAGCAGGCTGATGTCCGACGGGAAGATCGTCACCGGGAACCTGTACATCAACTCCCTGTTCGGTGCCAACCCCGTAACCGTGGAGGTGTCGCTCGACTTCGACGACGGGTTCAAGGCTTTCGCGCTCACCAAGTGCACCAAGAACGTGCCGGGGTACTCGGTCCACAAGATCCGCGTCCCTTCCGAGGGAATAGGCAACGGATCGATGACCCTCGACCTCACATACGTGTACAACGACAAGGCGATACACGTGCTCGCGAAGTACAGGATCTTTGCCGAGGCAGATTCCATGATCATCCGCGTCGAGGAGGATGGGGTCACGGCAACGGTGGAGTTCGACGAGTCGTTCCAGCGCTCGGTGTTCGATGAGTCCCTGTTCGACCCGTCCGATGACGATGTGACGCTCTGAGAGGGTGTTCTCCGTGGCCATCTCGAACAACCTGATACTGTACGGTCCGCCCGGTACCGGGAAGACCTACAACACGGTGAACTACGCCGTCGCCATCATAGAGTGCCGGACGTACGAGGATGTCCGCGACAGCGACTACGGCGAGAACCTGAAGAAGTTCGACGAGTACACCAAGCTCGGCAGGATAGGATTCGTCACCTTCCACCAGTCTTTGGGTTATGATGACTTCATCGAGGGTATCAAGCCGGTCCCGGGGGAGGATGGGGAATCCCTGCTTTACTTGCCCACTCCCGGTGCTTTCTATGAATTCTGCCGCAAGTCGCAGTTCCCGATGTCCAGGTTCGGGGTGCCGCCCGAGGGATGGGACCTCGTATCGGACGCGCCGAGGGTCTGGCTTTCCTCCACGGGGAGGCCGGTCGATTGTGAGGCGGGGGATCTGGTGATGGAGCCCAACGAGGACTGGTCCATCGCTTCCGTCTCGGTGGCCACGGAGGACTCCCTGAGGGAGCTGAAGAGGCTGGAGCCGGGATTCCCTGCGATTCTTCTCAGGATCTCGCAGCGCGAGAGGGACACCATGCCCTCGAGGCTGCAGTTCGTGACGCCCGCAGAGGTGCTGGCGATGTGTCAGCACGAGGAAGGGGGACACGACGAGGGCAACTGCGTCTATGTTATCGACGAGATCAACAGGGGGAACATCTCCAGGATCTTCGGAGAGCTGATCACGCTGCTCGAATCGTCCAGGCGTAAGGGCCTGCCCGAATGTATCGAGGTCTCGCTCGCCCAGCTGAAGGTGAAGTTCAGCATCCCGCAGAAGGTGTTCGTCCTCGGTACGATGAACACGGCCGACAAGTCGCTGGCCGCTCTCGATACCGCTCTCAGGAGGAGGTTCGAGTTCGTCGAGATGATGCCGGACGCGAACGCCCTAAGGGGTCGTGTGGTCTCCGATGTGGATCTGTCGAGGCTTCTCACGACGATGAACAAGCGCATCGAGATGCTCTACGACAGGGAGCACATGATGGGCCAGGCGTACTTCATCTCCGTGCGCACGATGCCCCAGCTGGCGCAGTGCTTCATGAAGAAGGTCATCCCGCTGCTGCAGGAATACTTCTTCGACGACTACGAGAAGATCGGATGGGTGATGGGGAAAGCGTCTGATCCCCGTGACTGCGTATTTGTCCGCGTTCGTGAGAGGTCCAGGTTCCAGATGATGTTTGACCTTCCGGACGTCCTCGATATCGTCGAGGACGAGAAGGTCTTCATGGACCCGGAGAACTACATCCAGATCTACAGGGGGGAGGAGGACTGACGCTCGTCGAGAGCGGCACCCCGTGCGCCCCGGCTACATCCCTGTGGCGGATGTTCCTGATCTCGGGGTCATAGCAGCCTCTTCCAACGGATTGTTCACGATATCCGCGGACGGCTCCACGATCACGCCCATGGGCTGTGCCGGACACATCAAATTCGCCGACGGCGCGACGCTGGACACCATCCCCAAGGGGTTCGGCCAGTCGGATACGTCGAGGATGCTCCACGAGATCTTCGGTTTGGACTATCGTGCGGGGGAGGGCGAGGACATGTTCGAGTTCCTCGTGATGCTCTTCGTCCGCGATGTCAGGGAGCTGCTCAGGAGGGGCCTGAAGTTCGCCTACTCCCTGGTGCAGGCCAACGAGCACTCGTTCAAGGGCAGGATGCTCTTCGCCGAGCACCTCCGCGAGAACCTGGTCCACAAGGAGCGCGTCTACGTGGAGTATGAGCTCTTCTCCTCGGACAGGGCGGAGAACAGGCTCATCAAATCAACGTTGGAGCTCCTGCTGAAGAGGAGCACATCCAGCCGCTCCCGCAGGGACATCAAGGTCCTGCTGACGGAATTGGAGGAGATCCCCTCGTCGACGGACGTTCTGAGGGATCTGTCGAGGGTCAACATCGACCGCAACATGATGGACTACATCTCGGCTGTCGCCTGGTGCGGCGTGTTCCTGAAGGCATTGGGCATCGCGGGGTCCTCCAAGGGAGGGAGGGCCTTCGCCGTTCTCGCCGATGCCGAGCAGGTGTTCGAGGCGTACGTCGCCCGCGCATCGTCGTACGGGAGGGAGGGCGGCTCGTTCTCCGCCAGATGCGATGTCTCGATGACCACGGAGGGAGACGTCTCGGTCATCCTGGCGGACATCTCGTGGTTCTACTACGACCGCAGGACGAAGGAGCAGTCGCGCGACGCCGTCCTTCTGTATGAGACAGCCCCGGGGTACCGGCCCATACCGCGCCCGACAGATGGGATGTCCAGGGCCGGGAGGATGGCCATGGGCCTCCTGGAGGGCCGATTATCATATTTCGAGGCCGGAGAACCGGCCGTTCACACATGGAAACCGTTTGGAGACAAGTCGGAAGGAAAGGAACAAGGAGGCGTGGAAATGGGCATCAAAGAGAAGAGAAGGGGCAGTTCAGCGAACCTCTGTGCGGCGCTGCTCGTGGTCGCCGTACTCATGGTGGCGGGATTCGTCACGCTGACTGCTGAGATGGAACCCGTCGAGGCGGACGACAGTGGGTACATCGAGAGAGATAGTGAGATCACGGGAGAATGGTCGTATGACTCAAACAGTCACACGTTGACGATCAAGCACACTGGCGGCAGCACATTGCTTCCCGCCGGATCCGTGACGGACAGTGTGCTAACGATCGCCTGGAGCAGCTGCATCCCAACCGTGCAGAATGTCATTATCATCGGATACACGAACCTTCCCGCATACGCATTCTACGGTGCGAGCAATCTGGTCAATCTTGTCAGAGTGGAGACCGAGGATGATATTGGAGGAATATCATACAACGGAGTCGATCTTACAGGGATAACCTCCTACGGCGGCAGTTCGCTTCGCGGCCCTGACTTCCGACCCCCGGTGTAAACACTCGAAAACATTCTGACAATTCTATCGC
>JAUNYA010000094.1 GCA_030539565.1 Thermoplasmata archaeon
TATGTACTTTGGAACAAGTCCGAGGTTTGCGGGCCTCGTTTTAATGGAATAAGGGGGAAGGGTGTTTCCGGAAGTGGTTTGGGCCGGCTTGCGCCGGGATCAGCTCTTCAGCACGACGACCAGGAAGATGCCGACGGCGATGAGCGCACCGATCAGGACACCGAGAAGGTCGATGATGGCTGTGTAGACGAGATCCCAGGCGGCGACGTCGGAGAAGACCTCGATGTCGCTCCACCCGACGAGGTAGGCCCAGACGATGCCGAGAACCAGACCGACGATGGCCATCACGGCCCCGGCGGACCTGCTCTTCCCGGATCCGAAGTACGCGGAGAAGATCCCCGCGAGCAGAAGGACCAGGGCGAACGCGAAGACCACGAGGGTCAGAAAGTCCATGAACGCGAATTCCATTTTTTGCCTCCAATACCCGAATAGAGGGCGGTTGGCTACCGTGACAGAGTAGTTAGTATTTAATTTGATGGGGAACGGGAAGATATCCAGCATGGAGGGCTCCGCACCCTCTCCGGAGGGGCTCCCGGGCCCTTTCTTGGAGCATGCTGGATAGTCAATCCAGCCAGTCTTCGGGGCCCCGCAACTCTTTTAACGATGCTTTAATCCATTTTAGCTCTAAGTATAATAAAACAATCCATATCTTTAAATATCATTCTAGTGTTAGCCTCTTCTAAATTGATTTTGTCCGAAATCGGCCGAGTGTGTGGTATGGAGGTTCTTGGAGTTGTGGAGGAGGTCACCTGCGACGGCAGGCTAATCGTCCGCTGCGAGACCCTCCCAGACATCGGCGACGCGGTGTTCTGCGAAGGAGACAGAGTGGGCACCGTGGGGAGGGTGTTCGGTCCCGTCGAGGGCCCGTACGCCTCCGTCAGCCCCGTGCAGGGGGCGAGGGCGGGCAAAGGAAGCATGACGTTCTTCAAGGGGAGAAAGCGCGATGCCAAAGACAAGAGAAGGCACAGAAGAGATCGAGGTCTGCCCCGAGTGCGGCAGCCACCACCTGGTCCGCGACTACGAGCGCGGGGAGCTCCTCTGCGAGGACTGCGGTCTCGTCCTCGACGACCAGTTCATCGACCAGGGGCCCGAGTGGAGGGCCTTCGACGTGGAGCAGGGCGAGAAGCGCGCCCGCACCGGAGCGCCGATGACGTACACCATCCACGACAAGGGTCTCTCGACGGAGATCTCGTGGAAGAACAAGGACAGCTACGGGAAGAGCATCCCCACCAGGAACCGCGCCCAGCTCTACAGGCTGAGGAAGTGGCAGAGGAGGATCCGTGTCTCCAACGCGACGGAGAGGAACCTGGCGTTCGCGCTGTCCGAGCTGGACAGGATGGCCTCCGCCATGGGACTGCCCAGGAACGTGAGGGAGACGGCCGCCATGATCTACAGGAAGGCGGTCAACAAGAACCTCATCAGGGGAAGGTCCATCGAGGGGGTCGTGGCAGCTTCGCTGTACGCGGCGTGCAGGCAGTGCGGCGTCCCCAGGACGCTCGACGAGGTCGCCAACTCCAGCCGCGTCGGCAGGAAGGAGATCGGCAGGACCTACAGGTTCATGACCCGCGAGCTGAAGCTCAAGCTGATGCCCACCAAGCCCCAGGACTACGTCCAGAGGTTCTGCTCCGAACTGAAGCTGAGCGGCGAGGTCCAGAGCAAGGCGGCCGAGATCCTCAAGGACGCCTCCGAGAAGGAGCTCACCTCCGGGAGGGGTCCGACCGGTGTCGCGGCAGCGGCCATCTACATCTCCTCCATCCTGTGCAACGAGCGCAGGACCCAGAGGGAGGTGGCGGACGTCGCGGGAGTGACCGAGGTCACCATCAGGAACAGGTACAAGGAGCTCACCGAGAAGCTGGGCATCGAGATCCAGCTCTGAGCGCCCAAACGGCCGGTCCGGGACGTTCTCCGGGCCGGCCTTCCTTCCGTCCATCACCAGAAAGCGTTTTACATTGAGGCATACCTACACAGGGTATGGACGAGAAGCCCGTAAACCCGAACAAGCACATCTGCCTCACCAAGCGCGCACCCATGGGGATCTCCGACGACCCGGAGTACGACATCCTGCAGGCGCTCGCCGACAAGGACGTGCTGACCATGGCCCGCGGGCTCTCCAAGGAGCCGAAGGCCATGCCGTTCACCGACGGCGTGTTCGGCCTGGACGAGGCGTCCGCCAACGCCGCCGTTCGCAAGATGAAGGGCGCCGGCCTCATCTCGTCGCGCCGCGAAGGCGACTTCCACGTCTACTACCTGAACGCGGGCAGGTTCAGGGAGCTGGCGAAGTTCCTCAACGGCCTCGTCGACGAGTGAGAAACACCGCTTCATTCCGGAAGCTTTCCAAGGCGGGTTTATAAACCTCCGGCGCACCTGAACGGTCCGATATCATGATGGACCTCAAGGAAGCCATGGAGAACCGCCATTCCGTCAGACGCTACACCGGACAGGAGATCGAGCCCGGGAAGATAGGGGCCATCGAGTCGCTCATCTCGGAGATCAACGCCGAGGCCGGACTGCACTTCGAGCTGCACAGGGGCGAGCCCAACCCGTTCACCGGCGACGGCAGGATGATCAACGTCAAGGACTACATCGCGCTTCTCGGCGAGAAGTCCGCGGACCTCAACGAGGTCGCCGGATACCAGGGCGAGAGGCTCGTCCTCCTCATGACACAGCTGGGCCTGGACTCGTGCTGGATCGGGAACCTCCCGATCATGGAGAAGACCATCGCCGAGCTGAAATCCGATTACGAACTCGCGTGCATCATCGCGTTCGGCTACGGCGAGGACCATGGCAAGCCCCACGAGGGGAAGCCCATGTCCGAGCTCTGCAAGGTGGACGGAGAGATGCCCGCCTGGTTCAAGGAGGGCATGAGGTACGCGATGCTCGCGCCCACCGCGATCAACCAGCAGAAGTTCCTGTTCACCCTCGAGGCGGACGGGAAGGTCTCCGCCACGTACGGCAAGGGCCCGTACTCGCAGGTCGACCTCGGCATCGCGAAGCTCCACTTCGAGCTCGGCGCCGGGAAGGACAACTTTGAGTGGGCCTGATGAAACGGGGCCTCCGGGCCCCACTCCCCTTCTCAAGGCTTGAACCACTTGAACTCCAGGTACTCGACGGAGTTCTTCCTCACAAGGCCGAAAAGGATCTCCTTCTTGACCCCGCCCGACAGGCGGACGGTCCTGGAGATCTCTGGCCACATCCTTATGCCCTCGGGCGTGACCGCATGAGCCAGATAGCGCGCGTGCGAGTCGTCGGGGGAGGACTGGTACACCCTGAAGTGGGTGCCGTACTTGAATCCGGTCTTGACGACGAGGCCCCTCTCGCGGAGGTCGGCGTACACGAGGTACCTGATCCTGAACTCGTCCTGCATAGACTCTCCCGCCTTCATCAGAGCGTCGAAGTCCATCGGCTGGTCGTCCGGCCCGAGGACGGTGAGCCTGCCCTTGCCGACGAGATGTATCCCCTCGATCAGGGAGAGCTGCAGCGCCTCCACCATGGACTTCCCGTAGAACCCGTAGTCCCTGAGCGCCTCGGAATCCCCGCGGTCGAACACGAGGACGCGGTCGCGGATGAGACGGCCGACGGGGCGCACGGACATCGGCTCGGGATACACCTTCCCGGACGGGTCCCTGAGGGACAGCGAGTAGTACGTCAGGTCGCCCTCCTCGTCCACCACGCCGTAGAGGAGCTTCCTCCTCCTCTCGGACACGTCGGAGGCCTCGCGGACGAGTATCGCGATGTCCACGGCGTTCCTCTCGGACACGGCGCGGACCATGAACTCCGGGCGGGAGTTGCTCATGGTCTTCCCGCGGGGGAACACCGAGATGTCGTAGTCCCCGGTCTCGAACTTCACGACGAATCCGCGGTTCCTGAGGTCGCGGTACACCAGGTACTTGATGTCGAAGCCGTCCAGCTCGCGGGCCGCATGGGCGAAGAGCTCCTCGAACGACACGCGCGAACCCTCGGCGTCCTCGACGTCCAGCCTGCGGTTCTCCATGAGGTACACGGCCTCGACGAGGTCCAGGTCGACCCCTCCGCCGCTGCGGGGGTACCCGAAGTTCCCGCGGGTGTAGAGCCTGCTGCCCTCGCTCTGCTCGCGAACCTCGACGACATCCCCGTTCAGAATCCCCGACATTGGCGCTCACCATGTGCTGGGCGTATTTATCGGGATTGGGTGGCATATTGGATCAGCGCGGAGCTTGTCCTACTTTTTAAGCTCAAAAAGTAGGGATTTTCCTACAAAATAAGTAAATCTGTGTCACTTGTATCTGATTCACTTGTCATATAGTTGTTTATGACCTTGACTTTGACAGTTGACTTTTGAGGCAGAGGGCAAAACCCGATTTTTCAAGGC
>JAUNYA010000016.1 GCA_030539565.1 Thermoplasmata archaeon
TCATGGTCCGCTACATGCAGAGCGAGATCTCCATCTACGCGATGAAGAAGGGCGCCCCCATGTCCGTCACCGCCGCCGCGACGCTCGTCGCCAGCGTCATCCGCCAGGGATTCTACCTCGGGCTCATCGTCGGAGGGTACGACAAGACCGGCGGGCACATCTTCAGCATCGACGGCGCCGGGGGGTACATCGAGGACAACTACTGCTCCGTCGGGTCCGGATCCGTCTACGCGCTCGGTGCCCTCGAGGCCGCCTTCAAGCCCGACATGGACAAGGACGAGGCCATCGACGTCGCCATCACCGCCCTCAACTCCGCCAGGAGGAGGGACAACTGCACCGGGGACGGATTCCTGGTCTCCTACATCGGCCCGGACGGGTACGAGGAGATCTCCAGGGACGAGATCGTCTCCCGCTGCGAGAAGCTCGGGTTCAGGTTCCCGAACTGATCACAATCGATACAAACCCCTTCCGAAACCCCTTTTCTTCCGATTTACCACTATTCAACAAGCAGGTCTATACATGAACGTAGACAGACTCTTCGATTCCCTAAGGGAGGAGGTGAAGCGTTCGATGCCTTCGGACGTCAACATCACCGACATCAAGTTCGAGGGCCCCCTCGTCGTGGTCTACACCGACCAGTACGAGAAGCTGTCGGCGAACGACTCCGTGGCGAGGATGCTCGCCCAGAACATCCACCGCAGGGTCGACATCCGCCCCGACCCGTCCGGACTGGAGGACCCCTCGAAGGTCGAGGAGAAGATCCGCTCCATGATCCCGGAGAAGGCCGAGATCTTCGACATCAACTTCCTGGAGGAGACCGGGGAGGCCGTGGTCGAGGCCATCAACCCCAACGAGGCCGTCGGGAAGGAGGGCAAGCTCCTGGCGGACCTGCGCAAGGAGTCCGGATGGAACGTCAAGGTCATCCGCGCCCCTCCGATACCCTCGAAGACCGTCTCCGACGTCAGGGGGTACCTGAGGGCCAACCACGAGGAGCGCCAGGAGATGCTCACGTCCGTGGCGAGGCGCATCGCCAGGCCCAAGCTCGAGGGGGAGCAGTGGGTCAGGGTCACCGCCATGGGAGGGTTCAGGCAGGTCGGGAGGTCGGCCTCGCTGCTGACCACCAGGGAGAGCAAGATCCTGATCGACTGCGGCCTCGACCCGTCGTCGGACAACACCCCGTACTTCGGGATCCCGGAGGCGCAGCCCCTGTCGGAGCTCGATGCGGTCGTCATCACCCACGCCCACCTGGACCACTGCGGGACGCTCCCCGCGCTGTTCAAGTACGGCTACAAGGGCCCGGTCTACTGCACCCCGCCCACCAGGGACCTGATGGCCCTGCTCCAGCTGGACAACATCAAGCTCGGCTTCGGGGAGAACAAGAAGACCCCCTACGAGGCGCAGCACGTGAGGCAGGAGATCCTGCACACGATCCCGCTCAAGTACAACGAGGTCACCGACATCGCGCCCGACGTGCGCCTCACGTTCTACAACGCCGGCCACATCCTCGGCTCCGCGATCGCCCACTTCCACATCGGCGAGGGCCTGCACAACGTGGCGTTCTCCGGGGACACCAAGTACGAGAAGACGTGGCTGTTCAACCCCGCCAACACCAGGTTCCCCAGGCTGGAGACCCTGGTCATGGAGTCCACGTACGGCGGGCACAACGACATGCAGCCCTCCAGGGCCGACGCGTCGGAGCAGCTGGGAGCGTACCTCCAGCAGGCCGTGGAGCACGGCGGAAAGGTTCTGATCCCCGTCTTCGCCGTCGGAAGGTCCCAGGAGGTCATGCTGGTGATCGAGGAGCTGGTCCGCACCGGCAAGATTCCCAAGATGAACGTCTGGCTCGATGGTATGATCTGGGAGGCGACCGCCATCCACACCGCCTATCCCGAATATCTCAACAGCCAGCTGAGGACCCAGATCTTCCAGCAGAACAGCAACCCGTTCCTGTCCCCGATCTTCAAGAGGGTCGAGACTGCCGACATGAGGGAGGAGATCTGCCACTCGCCCGACCCCTGCATCGTGCTCGCCACGAGCGGTATGATGTCCGGCGGGCCGGTCATGGAGTACTTCCGCGAGTGGGCCGACGACGAGAGGAACTGGCTCCTCTTCGTGGGATACCAGTCCGAGGGCAGCATCGGCCGCACCATCCAGAGGGGCAGGCCGGAGATCACCCTCAACATGAGGGGCAAGCCCATCACCCTGAAGATCAAGATGCAGAGGGAGACCGTGGACGGGTTCTCGGGACACTCCGACAGGAAGCAGCTGATGCGCTACATCAGCTCCCTGGAGCCCAAGCCGGACAGGATCATCATCGGGCACGGCGACGACCGCAAGTGCACCGATCTCGCGTCGTCCATCTACAAGAAGTACGGCATCGAGACCAAGGCTCCCCAGAACCTCGAGACCATCAGGCTCAGGTGAGCCCTTCCAAATCATTTCCCCGCCTCCAAGGCGGGGTTCTCACGCCTTCTCCTTGAACTCCAGCGCCGCGTCTACCATCGAGAATATCGGCACCAGCATGAGGACGGCGAGAAGAAGGTCGGTGTCCACGTGCAGGGTCATCCCCTCGGCCCATGCCCCGGACGATCCGAGCGAGACGGTGCCAGCGGTGTAAGAGACGTCCCCGGCGATGACGAAGATCGCCGCGAACATGTACACGTTGACGACGATCCTCCAGAAGAGCTTCCTATGGTCTCCCGGCTTGTAGCATCCGGCCATGAACGCCATGGGCATGACGAGGAGTATCGGAAGCGCGAAGCGGACCACCCAAGGGATGTAGTCGAACCCGGAGCCGTCGCCCAGGCTGTCGGACGTGGCCCCGCCGTCGACGGACGACGAGAACCTCCCGAGGAACACGATGCAGATGATCGCGACTATCGCGTAGAGCAGGATTATCCTCAGCGTGTAGGCCACCGCGTACTTCGCGCCGGCCCTCATGTCCATGTCGGCGGTGTTCATCCGACCCACTCCATGAACAGCAGCACGGCGTACAGCGCGTACACCGTCGTGCCGGAGATCTCCATCGGGTTGCCCTCCGAATCCACGGCCGAGAGGTCCTCCGACGCTGCAATCGTGGTCAGAGCGGTCTTGACGACGTCGTCGGACGTCATCTCGAGAATGATAGTGTGGCCGGAGATTCCGATCGTCACGTCCACGGACATCCCGCTCCCGGAGACGGTGAAAGACCTCTCGTCGGGCAGGATCCAGGCCTCCAGGCCTCCCACCGTGCCGGAGAACGAGTTGTCCGTGTCCTCCGTGACCTGGATGTCGATCCCGGTGCCCTCCTCGGCTATGGGGATGTAGACGTCGGACACGAGCGTGAACGACGCCAGCCCCAGGAGGTAGGTGCAGGACGCCTCCAGCTGGAGGTGCAGGGGCTGCCCCCCGCTCGCCACGGAGTATATCTCGAGTAGCGCGGTCGACAGCCTGAACCTCGAGTCTATGTCCACCGTGACCGTCTGGTGGGCCTTTATCGACTCGTCCTCGACGGTGGCGACCAGTTCCCTGGAATCCCCGTCCACGACATACACGTACACGTCGATCGAGTCGACGTCGAAGTTCATGTTCGAGACGATCTCGATGGGGCAGGATATCGTGCCGTATACGGTCAGGCCCTCGTTGTCCAGCCCGTACTCCGGAGAACCGACATCGTACGTGACCCAGTCGCCCTGGGGGCTCACCGCGAGGGCGACGATTCCGATGATAACAGCGAACACCGCGAGCGTGGCCGCCAGGAGTGCCTTCCTGACGGTCCCGATGTCCACATCAATCACCGACCAGGCTGACCTCGGTCACCTGCAGGACCTCGTTGTGGACCTGGACCGAGAGGTACCCTACCGGCAGGTACTGCGACGTGGTGGTCTCGCAGAAGTAGATCGTCTCGCCGGTGGCGGACAGAGTCCTGCTGGTCGCCAGGTAGCCGGGCCTGTACGTCTCGGTGAAGTCGCTGAGCCCGACGAGCGACACCATGTGCCCCGGGAGGACCACGACGCCCGCCGTGTAGCCCGCCGCCGAATAGAGGGCCGCGGACAGGAAGGAGGTGTCCTCGCAGTCGCCCTGTCCCCTGTGGATCGTCTCCATGGGGTAGGCCCAGTACTCGGACTGCCCGTACAGGTACAGGTCCCCGCTCCCGCTGTCGCTCTCCCGGTAGTATCCGTCCCAGCCCTGGGCTATCGACGTGGGGTAGTCGATGCAGCACTGGACGAACGAGAGGAGGAAGTCGGCGTAGGACTGGTCCGTCGTCGCGGTCAGTCCGCGCACCTCCAGGTACTCGGCCGCGAGCAGGTCCTCCAGGCGCTCTATGTCGCCGTCCACGACGGCGTACCTGGAGTCCTCCAGGGAGCTGCTGCTGTGCCTGACGGCGCTGTCGTCCATCGCGTACGTCAGGTACGACGAGATGTTGTACGTGAAGTCGAATGAGTAGGTGTAGATCGACGTCCCGATGTTCTGGGTCCAGGAGTAGGTCTGGGTGACCGTGCCGAGGAGCGCGATCTCACCGAAGGCGCTGGTGTCCCCGTCCACGACCCTGACTCCGTAGTACCCGGGCGAGATCGTCATGGTCTGCCCGGTGCTGTACCACTCGTACCCCCTCTCGACGTAGACGCTGCCGCTCAGGACGTACGTCGATGCCGTGAGGTCGAGGATGTACCACTGGGTGGTGGCGCTCCCGTCCGTGAGGGTGAGCGTGCCGACGTTGCCGGATCCGGTGCCCGTGACGCCTATCTTGGCGAGCGATCCGCTGTACGTGAGGTCCCCGTCGGTGACGGCCTCGTCGTCGTCCAGGATGCCCGAGCCTATGGCGTAGAACGCGCACGACGCGAGCACTATGACGACCACGAACGTCAGAATCAGCTTGTCTCCTGTCTTCATGGGGTCCCTCGTTCAGGGGACATGGCTGGACAATCATAAAAATGCTGGCTGGGAGGATAGGGCAATCGATCCCTTTCCTTCGGAATGAGGTTATGAGGTCCCGTACGAGGTACACGAGCATGATCAGGATCCCCACGGCTATCAGCGCATCGGACCGTTCGAGCATCTTTACTTCCTTCGGCTCGCGGTGGATCGCTTCAGTTCTGTCTGTGATGCGCCATATGAGCTCATCATCGCGCCAGGCGAAGAGTGAGTCGCCGGATTCGATGTCGAGGTGGATGATTTCCCTTTCCTTTCCAGTGCTGGATATCGAGAAGCGATGTATTCCCGGCTCCAGGCTAAGCCGGACCGTGTTACCGCGGTTCACGTAGCATACGGCCTCGCCGTCGACCATCAGGATCATGCCCCCGCTCTCCAGAAAGAACGTGTCGAACTCGATGGACATATTCGGACAGCCCTGTCTGGCGAAATACGCGGGTGCCTCGTCACTTGCCCTCCCTTCTGACTTCTCGAACGAGCGGGCGATCGTGCGGATGTACAGGAGGAGGAATATGCCGGCGATGCACAGCAAAACGAGGTTGCCCGTCACAAGGAAAGATACCGCGCCTGCGATCAGCATGAAGATCGTCGCCATCTTGTCCATGTCCAATTCCATTGGATCGCACCTCTCCAGATATCCGCCGTCGGCTCATGTAGAAAACGGTTTCCACAGCCAGAACACAAAGCGCCAAGCCGTACAGGATCAGACAGTTCCGGCGGCCCCTGCCGTAGATCGCACCCGCTGCCTTCGAGTCGGATTCATCAATCTTAATGGCCCGTGATATGCCGTAGATGCACGCCGGGACCATGAGGATCATCGACCCGGCGATGCCGCGGCCGTAGATGGGATCCATCCCCATGGCAACGAGAATCGCGATGTCGGCGATGGCGATCAGGATGAAAGAATAGGCCATGCGGATGACAAGCCTGTACATCCTCCTGGCTTCTTCAGAATCGTACATATCCTCCGCGCGCAGCCGTTCCATATCGAACCTCTCAAAGACTCTCCATCACGAACAGTCCGATCACGATCAGGATGACCAGCCCTATCGCCAGGGCGACCGGGAACATCCTGCGCATCCTCGCGTGGTCCTCGTCGAACTCATTCTTGAGCATGCGCTTGACGGATTCCGGGCAGTAAGTGACGGCGTATCCCGGGTTCGTGGGGTATACGTACGCGGAGATGTCCCCCTCCGACGAAGGGAGCGTGATCCCGTCGCCGATATACGGCTCCAGGACGACCGTCTGCTCCGGCCGAACTCCGATCTCGACCGTCCCTCCTGCCCATATCCTGGCCACGGGATCCCCGTCCACCTTCACAGTGATAGGTCTTCCCTCGTC
This sequence comes from Thermoplasmata archaeon, assembly GCA_030539565.1. GTDB lineage: Archaea > Thermoplasmatota > Thermoplasmata > Methanomassiliicoccales > Methanomethylophilaceae > Methanoprimaticola. Next base: position 6,253 of record JAUNYA010000016.1, read on the forward strand.
CGTGTACTCGGTGAATGTCACGCCGACCTTCCTCGGTCCTACGCATTCCGATAGGATCCTGGGGGCCTTCAGCCTGCGGGGGAGGAAGGCTAGGCGGGCGATGTACGCCAGGACGGCGATCTCGATAAGGGCGCAGACCGCGAAGATGACGAGCGGTGTGTCGAATACCAGGATGGTCGTGATGCCGATGATGACCAGCGGGATGCCGATCATCATCTCCGTCCCCTCCCTCTCGCTCAGCTTCACGGATTCACCGCCTGCACATCCACGCTGACCGTATGGGGCCCTACCGATTTAGAGGGTAGCCCCGGAATCACGGCAGCATCATCAGGACGGCCAGCAGGAGGGCGATGCCCGTGAGGAGCATGCATGTGGCGCTGAGGTCGCCCTCCACGGCGTCGGACCTGATCTTCTCGTAGTAGGCCTTCATCATCCTCGTGTCCGCGTCCTCGAGGGAATCCACCTGGCGGACGTGGAAGTCCCTCAGGCAGCGCTCCTCGGTGATCAGGTTGATGCGGTCCGTGGCGACCCTGTGGTCGGGGCCGAACTGCAGGACCTCATCCTCCCTGGAGATCCTGACGCCCGATCCCGCGTCGATGAGCACGGTGGTCCCGGATCCCCTGTACATGGTGGCCACCTCCTTCCCGCCGCTGAACACGTGGATGGGCTCGGTCCCGAAGATGTACTCCGGGAGCCACAGCACCACGGTGTCCATGCCGGTGACGGTGGCGCTGGCCGACGGGGGCGCCTCGAACCTCTCGTCCAGGCGGATCCGCACCGCGTTCATGGCGATGTGCAGGGCCATGACGGCTATCGCCGCGTACAGGACCGGCCTGATGTTCCACAGGCAGGCGGAGGCCACCGCCCCGGCCGCCAGGACTGCGGTGTAAATTCCTTTGGTCTTATTACTCAGGTGCAATTCCCATCGCCTCTGCAACCTGATGGCTCGGCGAGGACCTACTAAAACATTGGTACTGGTCGGAAGGAAATATGTCGCCGATAATACGGAATCGGAGGCGTGCAGGGTCGGAAACACTGTCTCCGTAACGGTTCCCGGGGTCTTCGGGGGGATGCCCCCGTTCGAAGGACTTAGAATTTGGTAATGTGGCCCCGCCGGGTACGACGGGGCCGTTTGGATCAGGCGCTGCGCCTGTGGATCAGGACCGCCGCAGCGGCGACGATCACGACGATGACCACCACGACCGCCCCGTAGAGCATCGTGCTGTCGCTTCCGCCGGAGTCGTAGGTCACGTAGTACGCGGCGGTGTCGGTGCTGTCGTCCAGCATCCTGAACGACACGGTCATGGTGCCGTCGCCGTTGTCCACCACGGACGTCGTCTCCACGTCGTAGACCTTGCCGTACTGGTTGGCCATCTGGACCCCGACGCTGTCTACATCGGCGTTGGACGCGCTCACGACGATCGACACCGTGATGTCCGACCAGTTGGGGCCGCTGACGCGGTAGACGGTGGTGCCGTCCCTCTCCTCGGCGTACATCAGGAAGTAGTCGCCGGAGGAGAGCTCGCCGATGTCTGGGGCGGTCATGCTGCCGACCTCCGTGTTCACGGTCAGGACGGTCGTCGAGTACTGGGACGCGAGCCTGGTCATCATGGAGTACGCATCGTCCGTCATGTACAGGCCGTTCCCGGCCATCGAGTCGAGGACGATGACGCCGTTCTGGTAGGACCATCCGTCGGCCTCCCTGGTGTACACGGCGGTGAGCGTCTTGTCGCCGGCGGTCTCCAGGGTGTACTTCCACTCGTCCGACACCGCGCCTCCGTCGGACCAGCCGTAGAACACGTATCCCTCGATCTCCGCGGGCGCGGGGATGGTGACCGTCTCGCCGAGGGCCACCTGGTAGGTGTTGTCCCCGGCGGTGACGGTGTATGTGGTCGGCGTCGCGGTCACCGTTATGGTGCCGGTCAGCCCGACCAGGGTCGCTTCCGTATCGGAGACGAGCGTGTACTCCGTCCCCTCCGTCCAGGCGGGTATCGCCGAGTACCCGTCCCTCAGGCCGATGGTCCCGGACTGGACGCCGGTGCTCGAGAGGGAGAGGGTGGCGACGATCCCGGCGGAGCTGTACGCCACGGACAGCTCGTTGTCGTCGCCGTAGGAGACGAAGCCGCCGTTGGTCAGCCTCACGGTGCCGGACACGGTCGCGCCGTTCAGGGCGTAGACGGCGCGGACGTACGAGTCCGAGAACGAGTGCGTGCCTCCGTCGAGCACCAGGATGCCGACGTACATCGCCGCGTAGTAGGAGATGTCCGTGTACGTGACGTCCCCGCTGATGTGGGACATGTCGGTGGTGACGCCGGTCCCCGAGATCACCGAGATGTTCCCGTCGCCGTCGGTGATCTCCACGCGCATCGAGTCCATCGTGTACGTGTTGTCCGAGACGGTGACGCCCGACGCGGACATCACGGACCTCTGGATGTAGGTGTAGGTGGTGGACGTGTCCACCCCCAGCGTCGAGAAGCTCGTACCGTCTGATGTGCGGGACAGCCCGGTTCCGGAGACGGTCCCCATGTTGTCCGCCAGGGTTCCCTCGACGGATTCCGCGGTGATCGACGTGCCGGAGGCGCTGCCGTCGGCCATCGTGACGGTGAACGCCGCGCCGGTCAGGGTGAACTCCTCTATGTCGAGGATCATCCTGTCGTTGAGCGATGCGGGGGGATCCACCTCGGAGGTCTCCGCCTTTATGATGATGGTCCCGTCCCCGCTGTCCGTGTTCACGCTCGCACCGAGGGACGCGCCCTCGATGGCGACCCCCCAGGAGTCCGAGGAGGTCTTCTGGCCGAGCCCCATGGACTCTGCGGTCACGTCGGCCGTCAGGGTTCCGGCGGAGCCGTCCACGGCAAGGGATCCGGATACGGTCATCGCGGAGATGTCCGTGGTCGTTCCGTCGGTCACGACGGACGCGGTGAACGACGAGGCGCTGAACTCCGCGCTCAGTGCGGTTAGGCGGCTGATGGAACCGCCCCTCCCGATGCTCGAGTAGACGACAGCGTCGTCGAGCCCGACCGTCCAGCCGTCGTCGCCGTTCGATACGGACACGGTGAGTGTCTTCGCCTCGGCGGACACGCTCCAGCTCGTGCCGTCCGCCGTGTAGATCAGGGCGTCGATCTCGGTCCCGGCGACGTCCAGGGTCCCCTCGGAGGATGAGATCCTCAGCGAGTCGAAGGAGATGCTCCCCTCCCCGCCGTCGACGCCTCCGACGGTGATCGTCCCTGCGTCAAGGTCCATCTTGATGGAGATGTCGGCGCTTACGCCGGTGGCCTCGACGCTGTATCCGGTCCTGTTCCCGGTCATCCGGGGGACCTCAGCCGTCAGGGCGTACGAGATGCTGGTCTCGTCGGCGGTCACGCCGATGCTAAGCTCCACGCCGGACCCGCCGGTCATGCTGGACTCGGCGCCTCCGGTGGAGGTCAGCGTTCCGCCCTCGCTCAGGTCGATGGATATCGTGACGGAGACGGTGTCGCCCTCCGTCAGGTTCGAAGTCATGACGAGCGTCCCATCCAGGGATATCTCCGTGTCCGCCGACACGGTGCTGGGGGTGTTCCCGAACGAGACCACCGACCCGGCCCTGAGGACCAGGATTGTCGTTCCGGACGCGGTCAGCGTGGCGGTTCCGGAGATCGAGAGTTCCGCTCCGGACTCGAACACCAGCCTCCCGCCCTCCGAGAAGTCGTATGCTCCGGACATCTCGAGCGTCTCCCCGTTCGTGTAGACCGTCTCCGTCGAGACGTCCGCCGCGTCCGCCGACGGCACGGCCGCCAGCAGCACGGCGAGGGACACCGCGAGTGCCGCGATGATGATCGTTTTCCTCATTCCTGCCAACTCCTAGTTGTGAGGAGTAATGAGCTTGAGGATTCAAAAAAGGGACAGAACGGGAAGGCGTTTGAGGGCCCCCGGAGGGGGCCGCGATATTCACCAGTTGGTGGCCCTGACCTCGAAGAAGGACTGGGCGTGCTTGCACACGGGGCAGTACTCGGGTGCGGTCTCGCCGACGTGGATGTATCCGCAGTTGCGGCACTTCCACATGACGACGTGGTCCTTCTTGAAGACCATCCCGCCCTCCAGGTTCTTCAGGAGGTCGAGGTACCTGGCCTCGTGGGTCTTCTCGATGCCTCCGACGGCCTCGAAGAGGGCGGCGATCTCGTCGAACCCCTCCTCCCTCGCGACCTTGGCGAAGTCGGCGTACATGGTGGTCCACTCGTAGTTCTCTCCGCCGGCGGCGTCCTTCAGGTTCTCGACGGTCTTGGGGACCTTGTTGCCGTGGAGGGCCTTGAACCAGAGCTTGGCGTGCTCCTTCTCGTTCTCGGCGGTCTCGAGGAAGATGTCCGCGATCTGCTCGTATCCCTCTTTCTTGGCCTGGGACGCGTAGTAGGTGTACTTGTTCCTGGCCATCGACTCGCCGGCGAAGGCCGCGTTGAGGTTAGCTTCTGTTTTAGAGCCTTTTAGATCCATGATTTTGCCTCAAACGCTCTGTATGACTCGGGTGTATATGAACTTTTAACGGCGTTAGGAAAGCCTAACTGGAAGCTTCCCCGCGGATTCTGCTCACTTGCGCCTGAGTTTGTCCATGAAGGTCTTCTTGGGATTGCCGTCCTTGTCGAACTTCTCGCGCATCAGGCGGTCGTAGTTCGATTTGATCTTCGGCTCTCCCGGCCTCATGTCCATCAGGATCTCCAGCTCCTCCTTCGCCTTCACATAGTCCTTCGCGTCGTTCAGCAGGAGGACGGTGTAGTTCAGGTGGTAGTCGTAGTTGTCCGGGTCCAGCTCCAGGGCCTTCTCGTAGTACTCGCGGGACTTCTTGAAGTCGATCAGCTGGTTCCTGCAGAACCTGGCGTACTCGTTGTAGAACTCGGCCTTCGGGGCGATCTCCAGGAGTTTCTGGAAGACCTCGTCCGTCTCCCTGTTGCGCCTCTTGTCGTTGCACAGGAGCGAGATCTTCGCCATCATGGCGTCGGTGTTCTCCGGCTCCAGGTCGATGATTATGTCGAGCTGCATCAGCCCGTACTCCGTGTCGCCGTACTCGTTGGCGGCGATGTTCGCCAGGACCATCCTGGGCTTGGTGTTGTGCGGGTCCGTCGCCAGGTACGCCTCGAGGGTGTCCACGGCGCCCTTCGGGTTCCCGCTGGACGCCTGGTTTTTGGCTCTGGTTATCGCCTCGAATGCCGGGTCGCTCATGGACGGCCGAGACACGGCCTCGCATAAATAACGGGCGCATGGATGCCCCGGCGTTCCAATTATATGCTAGATACCTCCATCCGTGTCCCGATGGGAGCGAAGAGAGCGGTCGGCTCTTTCATAGCCGGCATAATCATGACGATTGTCCTCGTGGTCATCGTGCCGATACTCGTGGATCAGTACATCACGGGGTACATCCAGGACATCGTCGGGGACACCAGCGTGATGTTCCTCACGTCCGATGTGATCGTGACCATACTCGTCTGGGCGGTCATACTCGGGTTCATGATCCTCCTGGGCGCCGGCGGCATCCTGCGGTCATGCGGCGTGTTCGGGATCCTCGGCCTCATCGTCGCCTACTACATCATGGGCGACGTCACGGACGCGCTCCTCCCGCTGCTGATCCTGTGCGCCATGCTCCTGGTGTCCTGGATAAGGGACAAGAAGAAGGAGAAGAAGGCCGCGGCCAAGGCGTCGGACTATGGGGAATGAGATGGAAACTGTACTTAAAGCCAATCCATCCATCAGTTCCATTTAAATATGGGAATAAAATCTGGCCTTATCGCAGGGGAGGTCTCGACTGCTGTAGTCTGTTAGTCGTTTTCCTCCTATACCGACTCCAATCGCGGCGCTCGATTCCCCTGCACCTTCTGGAACCGCTCGTCTATTATCTCCCTGTCCCTCACCTCGAAGAAGCTCACGTACAGCGTGCCGTACATCACGGAGGTGACAAGCAGGGGCACCAGGAAAGACAGGTAGTTGTTGATGATCGCGCCCACGTCGTTCCCCAGGTACACCGAGAGCAGGAACATCATCATGAACGCGCCCAGCGCGGCGAACGTGGTGAACAGCCTGGACTTGGCACCCTGCCACAGGTAGTAGTCCCTGTGCGCCTCGGACTTGACCTTCGCGCCGATGCTCCTGAAGATCTGCCACGGGAGTATGAGCGCAGGGGTGAACATCGAGAGCATCAGGGTGATGGCGAGCATGGTCTTCCAGCTCATGACCTCCAGGAAGTAGGGGTTCACGAACAGGTACGAGGAGACAAGCAGCCCCATCACGAACAGGTACACCGTGATGCTGAACGCGGCCCTCACGTCGAAGGCGTGGTTCTTCTCCGGCAGCTCGAGCACTACCTCCTCAACGTCGATTATGTCGGGGACCATGAAGAAGGTCTCCGACTTGCCGCGGACGCCGTCCCTGGCGTGCTGGTTCATGGACATGAGCACGCTGGGGATGTACTTGCGCAGGTACGCGGATATCACGCTGGTGACGCCGATGGACGTGAACAGGACGATCGCGAGGGTCCCGAGGAACCCGACGATATCGTTCGCCAGCGGGGGCAGGTAGACGCCGACGGTCCCGAGGATGTCGGCGATGGCCTCGGCGAAGTAGAACGTGCCCGTGAACGGGCTGAAGCCCCAGAGGATGATGGTCAGGAAGATCGCCATGCCCAGGAGGATCCATCCGGAGAACGCCCCGTGGGGCATCATCTGCGACAGCGGCACTCCGAGGATCGCGAAGCAGAGCGTGAACGACAGGCACAGGACCTCGATCATCTTGGATATCGTATAGTCCCCGAGGTAGGCCACGCCGGCCGCCCAGATGATGAGCACGGTGATGACGAAGTACGGGAAGATGCGCAGGATGCGCTCCTCCCCTCCGCTGATCCTGGGAGGGGCGCCCTCGAGGCGCGGGCTGCGGCTGGCGACCTCGTCGATCCTGTCGCTGGCGCTCTCCGCGGCCTCGCCTATCCTGTCGTTCCTCACGGAGGTGCCATCGAGACTGCGTATTTAAAACGGCGCAGATTTCCCACGTATCCCTTTTTAGGACAGCAACCCCATGGGGACGCCCATGGCCGACATCAGCGGGCTGAAGAACCGCGGGCACTCCCGGGAGGACATGGAGGAGAGGCGCTCCGCCGCCGAGGCGTTCACGGGCGCGGTCCTTCAGGAGGTCGCGAAGGGCGGGATGGACCCCGAGACCGCATCGAAGAACATCGAGAACATGATCGGGACGATCCAGGTGCCGCTCGGGTACGCCGGGCCTGTTCACATAGAGGGGGAGTCGGCGCAGGGGGACTTCCTGGTGCCTCTGGCTACGACGGAGGGGGCGCTGCTCGCGTCGATATCCCGCGGCATGTCCGTGATGAACGACGGCGGGGGCGTGAAGGCACGCGTGTTCGGCGACGCGATGACCCGCGCGCCCGTGTTCCGCGTGGACGATCTGGCTCACTGCTCCAGGGTGATGGATTGGATCGAGACGCACCGCGCGGAGATAGACGATGAGGTCGCCAAGACCACGTCCCACGGGAAGCTCGTCAGGATCGAGCTCTTCCCCGACGGCAGGAGCCTCTACATGCGCCTCTCGTACGAGACGGGAGACGCCATGGGGATGAACATGGCGACAATCGCGAGCGAGGCCGTCTGCAGGCTCGTGGAGAGGGAGACAGGGGCGGTCATGATCTCCGTGTCCGGCAACATGTGCTCGGACAAGAAGCCCGCCGCCATCAACATGATCGAGGGCCGCGGCAAGTGCGTCGTGGCCGAGGCCAGGATCCCGAAGGACGTAGTGGAGAAGCGTCTGCACGCCACATCCGCGGCCATCACGGAGACCAACTACCGCAAGAACCTGGTCGGAAGCAGCATGGCCGGGACGCTCGGCGCCAACGCGCACGCCGCGAACATGGTCGCCGCCCTGTACATCGCGACCGGGCAGGACCCGGCGCAGGTCGTAGGCGGCAGCATGACCATCACCACCTGCGAGGACCTGGACGGGGACCTGTACATCTGCGTCAGGATGCCTGCGGTCGAGGTCGGAACCGTCGGTGGAGGGACCAGGCTCCCCTGCCAGAGGGAGGCCCTGAACATGATCGGGTGCCTCGGGGACGGGAAGGCCAGGAAGCTGGCCGAGATCGTCGCCGCCACGGTGCTCGCCGGAGAGCTGTCCACGCTCGCGGCGCAGGCCGCAGGGCAGCTCGGAAGCGCCCACGCCAAGCTCGGACGCTGAAACCATCAATTTTCAAGGCCCGGCGGATGCCGGGCCAACTATCTCCATTCGATCGTAGTCGAACGAATCATATATTCCGCTAATTTATTCGATTATAATCGAATTATTTTGCTAATTTCAGTATTAATTCGATTACAATCGAATATAATTTATATTCAGGAACTATTTCGATTGTAATCGAATAGAGTGGGGAGATACAACGGAGTACAGGAGGGCCATTTATCTTGACAGGATTCGTCCTTTCATCGATACAGACATCGTGAAGGTCCTTACAGGGATGAGGAGAAGCGGCAAATCCACGCTGATGAGGATGGTAATGGACGAGCTTGCGACCATGGGCCGCAGTCGCGACAACATGATCTACATCAGCTTTGAAGAGGGTAAGAACGCCCATCTCAAGAGCTGGGAGCCGCTGTACAACCATATCATCGAGATGGCATCTGGAATTGACGGCAGGGTGTACATCTTCATCGATGAGTTGCAGGAGGTGGATGAGTGGCAGCTCTGCATAAGGGCGCTGATGGTGGACATCGACTCGGACATCTACATAACGGGGTCAAGCTCCAAGATGCTGTCCGGCGAGATGGCCACGCACATAGCAGGCCGTTACATCGAGATCGGGGTCAGGCCATTCTCTTTCGCCGAAGTGGTGGAGTTCGAGAAACAAAGGGGTTCCGGATTGACCACCAAGGAGCTCTTCGAGAAGTATCGGGTGATGGGAGGCATGCCCTACATCATCAAGAACGGGCTCGACGTAGATGATGCGAGGAGCTATATCTCCAGTACTTTCGATTCGGTCGTCATCAGAGACATCTGTATACGCAAGGCAGTCCGTAAGACCGAGCTCCTGGACGATATAATCAGATATGCCACCTCCGAAATAGGTCACGCGATATCGTCCATCAACATCACCAACTACCTCAAAAGCCAGAAGAGGAGCGCTTCAGTGGACACCGTGCTGGATTACATGGGCTATGCGGTGGAGGCTAGGTACATGGACAAGGTGTTCCGCCAGGACCTGAAGGGAAAGTCACTGCTGAAGACCGATTACAGGTACTACCTGACGGATGTGGGGTTCCGCGAGGCCCTCAACCTGGATAACGGGGCCGCCGTCGACCAGATCCTGGAAAACCTCGTGTACAACGAACTCGTCGTCCGCGGATACAGGGTGACCATCGGGAGGACAGCGGGTGATCACGAGATCGATTTCGTGGCGGACCGCAATGGTAAGAGGGAATACTACCAGGTCTCGTACCTCATGTCTACCGAGGAGACGCGCAAGAGGGAGTTCGGAGCATTCTCGGATGTGCCTGACAACTATCCGAAGTACGTCCTGTCCATGGATGAGATCGACATGAGCCGCGACGGCATCGTCCACCGCAACATCGTCGACTGGCTCGCCGAGGGCCCCAGGTGAGGCGCTCACGCGCGCCCGCGCTTTATTAAAATACAGCGTCCCCGTTCGCCGTCTCATATGCCAGTCATCAACTTCAAGTACAGCGACCTCTGCACGATGCTCGGGGAGGAGGTCCCCGCGCAGGTGCTGGTCGACAGGATCCCGATGATCGGCGCCGACATGCACGAGACCGAGGGGGAGACGGACGACATGTCCGTCGAGTTCTTCCCCGACCGCCCCGACCTCTACAGCGTCGAGGGCCTCGCCAGGGCGCTGAGGGCCTTCCTGGACATCCAGCCCGGCATGAGGACGTACCCCGTGTCGGACTCCGACATGGAGGTCTTCATCGACCAGAGCGTCAAAACCGTCAGGCCCTACTTCCTCTGCGGAGTCGTCCGCGACGTGGAGGTCACCGACGAGTTCCTCAGGTCCCTCATGGAGCTCCAGGAGAAGCTCCACATCACCATCGGGAGGAAGAGGAGCAAGCTCGCCATCGGGATACACGACCTGTCGAAGGTCCGCGCACCGTTCACCTATAAACTGGCGGAGCCCCACTCGATCCGCTTCGTACCGCTGGCGATGGACGAGGAGATGGACCTGGCCGAGATCCTCGTGAAGAACGAGAAGGGGAAGGAGTACAACAGGCTCCTGGAGGGCATGCCCGAGTACCCCGTCATCCTCGACGCGGACGGGCAGGTCCTCTCGTTCCCGCCGATCATCAACGGAAGCCTCACCACGGTCACCGTGGGGAGGCACGACCTGTTCATCGACGTCACCGGAAACGACCGCAAGGCGGTGAAGGGCGCCCTGGACATCGTCGCGACCGCACTCGCTGAGCGCGGCGGAAGGATCGAGACCGTGATCATGCACGACGGGGACGAGGTTTTCCGCTCCCCGGACCTCTCGCCGATGGTCAGGACCATCTCCGCCAGCGCCTGCGACAAGTTCCTGGGAAAGCAGCTCGGGCCCGAGGGCACAGTCGAGTGCCTCCGCAGGATGGGGCTCGATGCGGTCGCCGACGGCGACAACGTCACGGTGACCATCCCGTCCGTCCGCCTGGACATCATGCACGACGTGGATGTCTATGAGGATGTTGCCACCGGATACGGCTTCGACAGGTTCGGAGGCTCCTACAGCGTCCACCAGACCCCCGGAGGGCTTCTTCCCGAGACCACCTTCTCGGAGAGCCTCAGGGACGTCATGATCGGCCTCGGTTTCACCGAGGTGAACACGCTCACGCTCAGCAACCAGGACGACGAGTTCAAGCTGTCCGGGCTGCCGGAGGTCGACGTCGTCACCGTCCTCAACCCCGTGACGGAGGACCACACCTGCCTCAGGGCGTACCTCGCGCCCAGCCTTGTGGGCATCCTCAGGCACAACAAGCACCGCGACCTCCCCCAGAGGATCTTCGAGGTCGGGTACGTCATCCGCGACCAGCGCACGGTGCTGCACCTGTGCGCCATGGCCACGGCATCGAAGGTGCCGTTCACGGAGGTCAAGTCCTGGACCGAGTCCGTGCTGCGCGAGGCCGGAGTGGACTACACGCTGGAGCAGTGCGACCTCCCCACCTTCGTCTCCGGACGCGGGGCGTACGTCGTCTCCGAGGGGAAGCGCATCGGCATCTTCGGCGAGATGGCGCCCTCGGTGGTCGTCGACTACGGCATAACGCACCCGGTCGGCTTCTGCGAGATCGACCTGGAGCCGATAATCGCCAACAAGAAGGACACACTGTTCTGAGAGGGATACAATGGAAGTCGGAGAGAAATTCCCTGAGTTCAGGCTGAAGGACGAGAACGGAGAGTTCCTGGAGAGCTCCTCCCTGGAGGGCGTCCGCTACGTGATCTACTTCTACCCGAAGGACAACACGCCCGGATGCACCAAGGAGGCCGAGGAGTTCACCGCGGCGTTCGCCCAGTTCATGCTCCGCAACGTGCCGATTATCGGCGTCAGCAAGGATTTGCCGGAGTCCCACAGGAAGTTCATCGACAAGCACCAGCTGAAGGTGAAGCTCCTGAGCGACCCCGAGCACGAGCTGATGGAGAAGGTCGGAGCCTGGGGCACCAAGGTGTCCTACGGCAAGGAGACCGTCGGGACCATCCGCTCGACGTTCATCGTCGGGAAGGACGGAAAGGTAGAGGCGGCCTGGCGCAACGTGAAGGTCGCCGGCCACGTGGACAAGGTGCTCAGCTGCGCCGTGTCCTGCTCGAACAAATCGCAGTGATCTGTCGAGGGCCCTCAGCACCTCGCCGGCGTCCGCCAGCAGGCTGAGGTCCGCGAAGCCGTGGATCGGTGCGTCGGCGTCCCTGTTGACGGCGACCACCCTCCCGGCGCCCATCATGCCCGCGCGGTGCTGGACCGCGCCGGAGATCCCGAACGCTATGTACAGGTCCGGCGCGACCGTCTTCCCGGACATCCCGACCTGCTTCGACCTGGGCATCCAGCCCCTCTCGACCAGGGCGCGGGAGCACGAGACCGTCGCGCCCATCTTCTTCGCGACCGATTCGGCCACATCGATCAGGGACTTGTCGCGGATGCCGTCTCCCAGCGAGATCAGGATCCTAGCGTCCCTGATGTCGTCCGATTCCTCGATGGAGCGCACCTCGTCGGAGATGACCTCCTTCGCGGCGTCGCCGCCGTACTGCCAGTAGATCGCGGTCCCCTGACCCTCCTCCTTCTCCGGAGTCGGGAACGTCCCCGGACGGACCGTCGCCAGCTGGGGGAATCCCACGCAGTCTATGTCCGCCATCAGCGTGCCGCCGAATGCCGGCCTCGTGGCGGTGAGCCTCCTCCCGTCTGTGCGGAGGTCGGTGCAGTCCGCGGTGAGCCCCCTTCCGAGGGATGACGCGACCCTGGGCGCGATCTCCCTTCCGATGGGCGTCGCCCCGAAGAGGACGATCGCGGGCTCGATGCGGGCGATGACCTCGCCGATGCAGCTGGCCCAGGCCTCCGGGAGGTAGGTCTCCAGGCGCTTGTCCCTGACGTGGTAGAGCGAGTCCACCCCGTACCCGAAGATCTCGGGGTACAGCGGCTTGACCTCCAGCCCTCCGAAAATAACGGCGAACAGCCTGCCGTCGCAGATGGACCTGGCCTTGGCCAGAATCTCCGCTCCGACGGGGGAGAGGCGTGTGTCCTCCCCGGAACCCTCGGTCTCGAGGAACACCAGGATGCCGTCCGCGGTCGACTGGTTGACGTCGTACATCTTCAGCATGCCCGGGGGCAGCCTGTCGGGGTCGTCACTCCCGCATGTGGAGCAGGACGAGCACGATCCGCCTTCACAGCCGCTCATCTGAACGCCTCCGCTTCCCTCATGATGAACTCCGCGCCCTTGTTGGGGTCGATTATCTCGACCTTCATGCCGCGGCGCGCTGCTTTCACGGATTCGGTTCCCACGATCTTCGTCACGGATCCCTTGAGTCCGACCGAGTACAGCCCGAGTCCGAGGTCCACCCTTCCGAGCACCCTGATCTCCGCGGCCTTGCCGCGCCTGTAGCCGGCGACCGTCGGGAGCCTTCCGGAGGGTTCGACCGTCCCGAACGACACGACGGACCCGCGGGGGACCCTCGCGGTCCTCGCGAACGTCTCGTAGTCCTGGACGGCGGCGAAACCGTCGCCGTCAATTGTAAGCGATTCCGTGTAGGCGAACTGCTGGACATCCAGAAGCCCGGCGACCTCGTAGGGCACCTGGCCGGTGTCCCCGTCGATCGCCTGCCTTCCGAACACGTACAGGTCCGCGTCCGGCTCGTACTTGCCGATGAAAGCGGCGAGCACCCTGGCTGTCGCCCAGGTGTCCGCCCCGGCGAAGTCCCTGTCCGAGAGCAGGTACGCATCGTCCGCGCCCAGCTCTATGCAGCGCCTGAGCGCATCCGAGGCCTTCTGGGGCCCCATGGTGACGACGGCGACGGTGTCGCCCTCCCTCCTCATGGAGAGGATGTGCGACAGGGCGCTCTCGCAGTACGGGTTCAGGATCGCGGGCACGCCCTCCCTCACGAGGGACCCGTTCTCGTCCAGCCTGACGGACATGGTGTCGGGCACCTGCTTGACGGCGACGACGTACCTCACTGCGACTCCTCCAGTATGTTCCCGGGGCACAGCATGCCCTTGGGGTCCAGCGCGTCCTTGACGCGCCTGAGCTCCGCCACGCCCTCGTCGCCGTACATCATGGCGAGGTAGTGGCGCTTGATCTTGCCGATTCCGTGCTCCGCGCTCGGGGATCCCCCGAGCTCCACGGCCTTCCTGGCGAACTCGTCGTAGACCCTGTTCGCCTTCTCGAAGTCCTCCATGGACTTCAGGATGATCTCCACGTGGGGGTGGCAGTTGCCCATGTGGCCGAATATGACGTACTCGAGGCCCGCCTCGTCCAGCTTCTCCGAGTAGTAGGACATCATCTCGTCCGACCTGGAGTCGGGGACGGACATGTCGGTGCCCATCTTGTGGATGCCTGGCATGGAGCCCTTCAGCGATGCGACGTACTCGAAGATGGACATCGGGATGGAATGGCGCATGTCCCTCATGCGCTCCCTGTCCCTGTCCTCGCGGCCGCACCAGGTGAGCTCCTCGGAGCCACCGTGGGAACCTAGAATCTGTATGAGCCTGTCGAGGCGCTGATCGACGCCGTCGGTGTCTGCGAGATCGAGGAACACGGCGGAACCCGCCGCATTGGGGATTCTGGGCACCCTTATCGTGGCCGGATCCGACTCCATGAGCCTCCTGACCAAATCGATGGAACCGCAGTCCATGTATTCCAGGAACTCCGGGTCGACCGTCCCGTCGGACTTGATCTCCTTGATTACGTCCAGAGCATCCTTGTCGGTGGGCAGGAACGCGATTATCGAGAGCAGGGGATGCCACGGCGTGAGGTACACGTCCGCCTCGGCCACGATGCCGAATATCCCCTCGGACCCGATGAACAGGTCCACAAGGTCCATGCCCTCCTCGAACATGGGTCCGGCGGCGTTCTTCACGTCCCTGTTGAACTTGTACGTCGGCACCTCGAAGGAGTAGAGCTCCCTCCCGGCCGGGAAGGTCAGGCGCCTTCCGTCGGCGACGACGTCGCCGCGCGTTATGTCCATGCCCTGGCCATCCGCCAGGACGATGGAGAGCCTCCTGACCCATCCGCGGGTGGGGCCGTACTTGTAGGTCCTCGGTCCCGACGAGTTGCATGCGATGTTCCCGCCGATGGAGCCGTCCAGCTCTGTGGGGTCGACGGGGTAGAACCAGGGCGTGGGCTCGTTCCTGAGAGCCTCCACCGCGCCGGGCGTGACGTCGATGATCCTGGAGAAGTCCCTCGTCGTGAGTATCCGGTTGAGCTCGCGGACGGTTGTGCACGGAAGCGTCCTGACGAAGTATCCTCTGTCGTCCTTACCGATGCCGACGACTCCGGACATCCTCTCCAGCGAGAGCACGTACCCTCCGTGGGGCACGCAGCCCCCGCAGAGCCCCGTCCTCATGCCGCTGACGGTGATCCTGTTGCCCTTGGAGTGGTTGATCCTCATGGCCTCCTTGAGCTCCTCGACGTCGTTCGGGGTGACCACGTACTCGGCCTCCCCGGTCATCTTGGACTCGTCGGAGAGGTACCTGGAGCCCGGGCGTATGCGCTGCCTGTCGAACATGTCACTCCTCCCAGATGCGCGGGATCATCGCCGCGGTGACCGACTGCTCGGTGAGCCCGAGGCGGTCTATGAGGCCCTTGCTCAGCATCCCGACGGCGCCCTGGCGCTTGCCGATGTTGTCGTTCGAGTAGAGCCTCTTCACGGCGTCGCCGACGGTGAGGCCCGATCTGACCAGATCGGCGATGTCGTCCGGGTACCTGAACCCGGAGCCCTGGCCGTATGTGATCCTGCCCTTGGAATCTACGATGGCGCAGTGCTGGATGTCGTAGAGCCCGTCCGGGAACTCGAAGACGCCGG
>JAUNYA010000095.1 GCA_030539565.1 Thermoplasmata archaeon
AGGAACGTGTACACCGCCATCGGCATGGTGCCCCAGTAGTTCGGGTATCCGAGGTAAACGGTGTCGTACCCGTCCAGCGAATCCGGGAGGCCGACTACCTCCGGCCTCGCGCGGGCCTGCTGGTCCCTCTTCGCCTGGGCGATGCACTCCTCGTATCCGTCGGAGTACGGCACCTTCTGATCGATCCTGAACGTGTCCGCCCCGGTGATCTCCGCTATGACGCGGGCGACCTTCTCGGTGTTCCCCACCTGCACGCGGCGGTAGGCCCCGCCGAAGTAGTTCTCCCCGGCCCTCGAATAGTACGCGACAAGCTCTGCCATGCGGATCTTCCTGCGCCCCCGGCGCTGCCGTTCAACCCACAATAGGCAATATAACGTTTTCTAGTTTCATATTAAGTAACATCTAGTCACAAAACACATCCCGACCGGCGATATGTACGCGCCCGTATGGGTACGGGATATCCGTATGGTCCTACGATGCTTCGTCAACACAGTTAAAATAACACATATGAAAATCACCGAGGCGATGGGAAAAGCGGACACGCACCTGCACACCGAGTACTCGGGTTTTCAGAAGCTAGGTGTCATCAAGTTCCCCGAAGCCGTCGTCTCGCCGGAGAAGCAGGTGGACAGGGCCAGGCAGAACGGGATGGACGTAGTCTGCATCACCGACCACGACGAGATCCACGGCGCCCTAATCGCCGAGACCTACGCCCGCCAGAAGTACGACGACATCCAGGTCGTCGTCGGCGAGGAGGTCACCACGGCTGACGGCGAGGTCATCGGACTGTTCCTCAACGAGAGGATCCCCGAGATGCTGTCCGTGGAGGAGACCATCGACCGCATCCGCGAGCAGGGCGGACTCACCGTGGCGCCGCACCCGTTCAGCTTCCACGTGCCCGGCCTCAAGGAGAGGGTCCTGGACCTGGACCTCGACGGCATCGAGGTCATAAACGGCGGGCACCCGGACGCTTACACAAACATGTTCGCCAGGACCGTCGTGGACCGCTACCCCGGCAGGTGGGCGGAGACCTCGGGCAGCGACGCCCACTCCAAGTACACCACCGGCTACAACTGGACCGAGTTCCCGGGGAACACCGCCGAGGACTTCCGCAGGGCGATCCTCGACAAGACCACCGTCGCCTGCGGAGAGGCCGCCCCGGTGTTCGGGCAGGTCCAGTGGAGCGTGGACGTCGTCATAGGCGGCCAGAAGCTCATGTACCGCTCCCTGCGCGGACGCCTCAAGAACGTCCCCAAGGACCACCTCATCGAGAAGATCAACAGCATCAGCGACCTGAAGAAGGCCACCGGAATCTTCGCCGGCTTCCTCTACGTGGTGCCGCCGATATCGTTCGTCGCCACGATCATGAGCACCTCGTTCCTGAAGAAGGGCTCCGACAAGATGATCGCCGGCATGCCGGAGAGGCTGAGGCTGGTCGACTCGATCATCAAGGAAGTGGACGCCAACGGCGGACCGGGCGTGTGCAGGCCAAAGTACCTGGACGAGACCCGCAGGGATCCCCTGGCGGACTACGAGGGGCTCCCCTTCAAGCTCCCGTTCAAGGTCGAGAGGAACTCCAAGTAATTATCCTCCGGACGCATTCCGGAAGGCATGGAGCAGGCCTACAGGATCGGCGTGAACATACCGGTCGGCACCGAGCAGGGATTCATGGACGCGGTCAACGAGGTCATGACCCCGCTGTACCCCGGATACGACCGCTGCTTCTGCTGGTGGACCGTCAACGGCACGTGGAGGTGCCTGGAGGGTTCCAACCCGTATCAGGGCAAGGTCGGTGAGATCGAGGAATCCCCCGAGACCAGGATCGAGTTCGCGATACGCGCGGAGGACCTCGAGAGGGTAGTCTCGAGAATAGCGGAGATACACCCCTATGAGGAGCCGGCAATCGACGTGATCCCGATAATCCCCTGGAAGTCGATCACTCGGACTTCCGGTAGTTGAAGATGTTGTCGAAGGACCTCTGCATGCGGTGGACCTTCAGGCTCTGCTTCCTGTAGTCCCTCTCGGACTCGTCGATGAGCCCCATCTGCAGAAACGTGTCCAGCGACTGGTACGCCGCGTCGTAGTTGCCGTCCACGCCCACCAGGATGTCGATGAGTCTGTTGCGGCAGGACATGCGGTCGATGGGGACCTGCCCGGCGACCTTCGGGTAGAGCTCCAGGTTCCTGACGCACATGGCCTTGGCCTCCTCGAACATGTCGTTGCCGAACATCCCCTCGATGAGGGCCTCGGTGACCCTGTAGCGGTCGAGATCCGAAAGCTCCTGCGCCTCCAGGTACTCCCCGGCGGTCACTGCGAGCTTGTAGTTGTGGTCCTCGCCGGCCCTCCCCATGAGGTCGATGATCAGCGCCAGGGAGGAGGACGTGTCTATCCCGTTCAGGTACCTGCGCACCCTCACCTTGTCCTGGGAGGAGAGCTCCGTGTACCATCCGTCGAGTCCGGTCGCCGATATCTGAGCCGGGATTTCGTCTGCCATGCTGTCCGAATCCCCCGTCTGGCTTATAATGATTGGTCGGCGCCGTCCACGGTGACGAACTGCCTGGGGGCGTGGGTGTCCGTGGTGCACAGCACCGTGGCGTTCCATCCGATCTGCCCCTCGAACTCGCAGGACCTGGCCAGGCAGTTCCTCCCGCAGTAGCGGCAGTGGAACGGCTGGCAGGGGACCGGGTTGATCGATGTCTCGACGGAATCCCCGTACCTGGCGCGGATGGCCTCGTCGATCTCCGCGTTCTCGATGCCCTGCTGCTCCACGGTCATCGTCCTGGGGTAGACGACCTTCATGTCCACGTAGATCTTCGGGCCGTACTTGATGATGCGGAGGTTGTAGACGTCGATCCAGTCGTCGTGCCTGTACTCGTTGATGATGTCCGTCATGTCCTCGAGAAGGGGCACGTCCGCCGCGTCCATCGTCTCGTCGATGGCCCTCTTCATGACCCCGACGCCGGTGCAGATGATGATCAGCCCGAAAACGGCCGCGATGGACGAATCGAGCCATGCAGCGTCGTAGCCCATGCGCTCCGCGATGTAGACGATCACAAGTCCGATGAGGATCCCGATGGAGGAGTACGTGTCCGAGCAGAGGTGCTTCCCGCTCGCCTCCAGGGCAGGGGAGCGTGTCTTCTTCCCGCGCTTTATCGCGGCGCGTCCGACGACGTAGTTGGCGACGGCAGCCAGGGCGATGAGCACCAGACCGATGTCCAGGCTGTCGGTGATCTCGCCGGGGTTGATGAACGACTGGATGGTCTCGTACATGATGAGGACGCCGGCGGCGACGATCATGGAGCCCTCGATGGCGGACGAGATGATCTCGATCTTCCCGTGCCCGAAGGGATGGTCCCTGTCGGCGGGCTGGGCCGAGAGGTAGAGGGCATATATTCCGACGCAGGCGGCGACGACGTTGACGATGGACTCCGTCGCGTCGGTGAAGATGGCGACAGAGCCGGTGATCCAGTAGGCCAGGTACTTGATGATGAGCAGGGTGAAACCCAGGACCACCACGATTTTCTGGAATTCGAAGTTCGCATCCGCCGCTTTGGACATCATAAGTGTCCAGAAGTTGCGAGGTTATAGGCTTTTTTGATTAGAATATCCTAAGATTATCACAAAGAGGATAACGGAAAAAGAGTTTGAAAGGTTTAGACTAGACAAAGCGAGAATTAGGTGTGCTTATAAAGGGTTTAAATACCGATGGCCGCAACCGGCCATCGGATGAGTTTTCGGCCTCAATTCCCGGAAGCCGCGGAAGCGAACCTGCGGTCCTTCGCGCAGTACAGCACGAAGAGCAGGGCGATGAACAGCGAGACGAATCCCATCAGGGCGCAGAGGTCCGTGATGCTGTCGTTGACCACGTACGCCAGGAGCGGGACGCTCACCAGCGAGATCGCGAACTGGCCGAAGTTCATGAACGTGGAGTACCCGCCCATGATCTTGCCCGAGTTGGATCCCGTGGCCTCGCCCGCGAGGGTGTTCGTCACCGCTGGCGTGATCA
This sequence comes from Thermoplasmata archaeon, assembly GCA_030539565.1. Classification (GTDB taxonomy): domain Archaea; phylum Thermoplasmatota; class Thermoplasmata; order Methanomassiliicoccales; family Methanomethylophilaceae; genus Methanoprimaticola. The sequence continues at coordinate 4,007 of JAUNYA010000095.1, forward strand.
GACCGACGCCGGCTCCGGCGAGTATCATCGTGAGCATCACGACGTACACGTCGGGCAGCACCAGCAGGATGGCCATCCCTGCGCCGATGACCGCGAACCCGAGGGCCATTACCATGAACGGGCGGATGTGCGACACGATGCGCCTGTAGAACACCGCCACGATCGCGTTCACGATGCCGGTGACACCGAGGTACACCCCGACCATGGAGGTGCTGATGTAGTTCGCCGTGTTGGGATCCTCCAGGAACGTGGG
>JAUNYA010000096.1 GCA_030539565.1 Thermoplasmata archaeon
ATCCATACTCATCGCCTTCGAGCACCCGCCCGTCCTGCAGTCCTCGTTCTACATCCCGTCCGCGGACATCCTGGTGTCCGACACCATGGGCATCGAGCCCGGCTCCGGCATCGAATCAGAGTGGAGGCGCGGAGGCGAGCTGGTCTCCGACCACCGCGGCGAGGCGATGATCTACGTGTTCGGCGAGTACGAGGCGCCGTGGAGGTTCGACATCGCGTTTATGGGGACGGACCGCTCCCACAGCGAGCCGTACCCGAGGCTCCTGAAGTCCCGGGGACCGTCCCCGGACCCGTTCTTCCACTCGCCTGACGAGTTCCTGAAGTACCTCCGCGACCCGTCGTCGTGCCCGGAGGCCGACGAGGAGGGTGTCACCCTCCCGGATCCGGACCCGTCGGTCATCGACGCGTTCCTGTCCGACATCACCGCCGGCTCCCAGGGGAGGATGTACTCGCTCCTGGGGGACGCAATAGGCGGCAGGGTATGGGCGGACGGCCCGGCCGTCATGCCCGGGGACGGGTTCTTCGACGACATGGACCGCTACGCCCACGCCGATCCGGGCGACGCCCCGTACGCCCCGTGCGACCTCGAATGGCCGACGTACTCCGACCTCACGGAGGGGCAGCTGGCCTGGTTCCTCCGCTGGAGGGGGGAATGCAGGAACGGGAGGTACTCGGTCACCGACCTCGGGTACGTCTGGCTGCTCCTGGCGGAGCTCGGAGACTCCGACGACACCTTCACCGCGGAGATGATCCGCCTCGGCCTCGCCAAGGCATACGACGAGCAGGAAGGGGACTTCGCGGTCAGCGAGTTCCTCGTCTACAACTGCTGCGCCGTCCCGCTGTCGCGCGGCGAGTACCCGTTCCGCATGCCTTACCAGAAGGTCGCCCGCATCCCGAGCGCCGGGGAGGCGTTCTACTCCACCGGCTCCGGCCCGCGCTTCCGCAGGGAGGATGCGGAATACCTCCACGGCGAGAGCTTCAGCGGGTACGACGTGGGGATCTCACCGGATGATTTCCTCGAGATGACCAACTACGTCCTCGACGGGGTCCACCGCTACTGCCTCGAGAGGCACGGCGTCGCGCTGCCCCGCTACATGCTGCCGAAGGCCCCCTGCAACGTCTACGAGGCCAGGATCGGGATCCCGTTCAGGACGCCCCGCAGGGTCACCGCGATGGATATGGGGAGCATCCACGACCTGAACACGGGATTCATCTGCGCCGTCCCGTTCACGATGGCTAAGACGATCATGAGGGAGGATTTCGGGGAGGCCCTCCTGGACGGCGACGTGTACGACGAGACCATCCGCCTCATGAACGGGTGGCTGGACGACCATCCGGACATCAGGGACGGGATGCACCGCCCCAGATGGGAGCATCCCTTCGAGCCCCCGACCTACAACTGGGCCGACGGGGACGATGATCCGCTGTGCGTGGAGGTGGAGCTCGACGGCTGCGTCCCGCGCTGCACCCGCACCCTGACCGTCCCGGGGTTCTACACCTTCGGCGATCTGGCGCACGCCATCAACATCGCCATGGACTGGTGGGAGGGGCACAAATGGGTCTTCCAGATCGATAATGAGTTGCTTATAGGCTCGGAGGAGGATGAAATCTATCTCGACGGATTCGAGATTCCGGTGACCGACTATGCCGATTCCGAGGTTCTCTATGTATACGATATGGGCGACGGATGGGAGCACACCATCCGCTTCGTCGATCCGCCGGAGGATGCCGAACGCGCCTTCCCCAAGGTTATCTCGTTCGAGGGGAGGTCGCCTCCGGAGGACTGCGGGGGCGTGCAGGGCTACGCCGAGCTCCTGCGCATCCTGGCCGACCCCGACGACCCGGAGCACAGGGAGATGTCCGACTGGGCGGAGGACATGGGATTCGGGGACTTCGACATGGAGGCGGCCAACGCCAAGCTGGCCCGCGAGGGCCTGCCGGAGTTCGACGACACGGAGAACGACGAGTGGATGGAGGGGCCGGAGGCCCTTCCCGGTGCGGAGTTCTTCGAGGACATGGACCGCTACGCGGGCCGCGATCCGGGCGATGTGCCCCGCGTCGGATGCGACATGCTCTGGCCATCGTACTCCGATCTGACCGAGGGGCAGCTGGCCTGGTACCTGCACTGGAGGAGCATGTGCGACAACGGGGACTACGCGACCGAGGATCCGGGCTACATGTGGCTATACCTCTCGGAACTCCTCGACCGCGGGGACACGGACGGGATCGAGGAGGCGGCATCCGCCTTCGGATCCGAGGATCCGGGACTGGACGTCCCCTGTCAGGAGGTGCTCATGTGTCACGACCTGATCGGTGGCAGGCCGTCGCACATCCCCGTCTTCCTGCTGATCGGCATGAGCCCCCCTGCCTGCGCCCTGTTCTTCGAACCGCCGACCGGCAGGTTCGACGCCCTCACGGCCGGAACGGTCTCCGGGTGCTTGCCGGAGGAGCTCGGGGACCTGGGGCCCGCTGTGTTCGCGGATGTCTGCACCAGATGCCTGAGGGAGCTGGACGAGAAGCTTCGCAGGGAGACCGGCGAGGGTTACCTCCGCAGGCTGTTCCCGGATCTCGAGTTCGAGGACCGTCCCGTTTACGGATGGATTCCGGACAGGAACGGTCGCACGGTCCCAGTCCCATCGGGCGATGGGTGGATCGCGGATGCGTTCTTCGCCGTTCCTGCCGCCGTGGCCGAGGCGCTCAGGGCCAGGGACCTCATCGGGGGCCCCGCTGTCAAGAACCATATCCTGTGCGGGGAGGATCTGGCGACGGTCGCCGAATCCGTGGATGCGTGGATCTCGGAGACGGGGCTGATCCGCTGATCGGAGGACGCCGGCGAGGTACAGCGGGATCGCGTCGATCCCGTCGACCTCCCGGACATCCCCCATGTACAGGATGCAGGGTGGCCCGATGCGCTTCCCGAACCTCGATAGGAATCTGTCGAGGCGCCTGTGCGAGGCGTTCCCGGATGCCCTGACGACCACCGGGCGGAGCCTCAGGTTCTCGCGCACCAGCAGGTCGACGTCCATGTTCTTCCTCCGCCTCCTCCTGGGGCGGGAGTAGAACATCATTCCGCGTCCTGCGGCGACGAGCTCCTGGACCGCGGCGTTCTCCGCCACGGTGCGCTCGGGCACCGACCCCGCGGCCATCGTCCCCAGCAGGCCCGTGTCGAACATGTACAGCCTGGACGACCAGTCGTAGAAGATGCTCACGCCAGGGTCCCCGGAGTTCGATACCGGCGTCACGAGGCATTCGTCGTCTATCCTGGACAGGGCCTCGTCCGGATCCCACGAGCCATCGCTCTTGCCGAGGAGGGAGCTCCTGAACACCCTGGACGGCGTCCGCAGCTGGGATGGGACGGAATCGAACGCCAGGAGCGCCTCCGGCTCATCGGACAGGGTTCCGCGGATATCCTCGATTATCCGGCGCTTCACCCTCTCCACAGCACCCATGTCCCCGCTCTCAATGTACTCGGAGACAGCCTCTGGCATTCCGCCCACACGCATGTACGTGCGGAACATGTCCGACAGCCTGGAGTGCTCGTCCCCCAGCGGAGCCATCCTCCTGAGGCAGTCCTCGGCGTGTTCCATCGAATCGCCCGTGCCCAATGCCCGGAGGAACTCCCCGAAATCCAGGGGATGAACCTCGATGTAGTGGACCTCGGACGGGATGAGCAGATTCCGTCTCCTCGCCTCGACGATCAGCCTCCTCCCGGTGGCGATGATGTCGTAGCGACCGTCCTCCACCATGTGCTTCGTGAGCGACCACGCGCGAGGATAGTTCTCCACCCCGTCGAGGACGATGGCCGACTCGCGCTCATAGAGTTCGATGCCTTGGATCTTGGACAGCAGGCCGAACAGCTCACAGATGTCGTCGCTGTGGTTCTCGAAGGCCTCGATGACACCCTCCGGCGGATGGGCGAAGTCGATGAGGATGTGGCTGCGGTACTCAGCCTCGGCGAACCTCCTGGCCAGATGTGTCTTCCCCGTGCGGGGCGCGCCCCTCAGGAGGGCCGAAGACTCGCCGCGATGTTCCTTCCAGCGCAGGAGCTCGCCGTATGCCTTCCTCTGCAGCTCCAATGAATTCCCTCCGGCGGCGTTGCCGCGGAGGTTCAGAGGTGTCCAAGCATAAAATATTGGCGTTACGGCAATCGACTGCGGTTCAGTCCGACTGTCCCCATCTCCTGTACGACCCGGAGTCCACGCCGGCCTGGTCCAGGCACCTG
>JAUNYA010000017.1 GCA_030539565.1 Thermoplasmata archaeon
GGACAACGGCTACGGGGACTCCCAGGGCAACCTGGACCTCCGCGAGGCCATCGTCCAGAGGGAGTTCGAGAAGCACGGCGCCCGCATCACCGCGGACGACGTGTACGTCACGGCCGGGGTGAGCGAGGCGATCAACGTGCTGATGGGGACGCTCATCGAGCCGGGAGACGAGGTGCTCGTTCCCGGGCCCGGATACCCGTCCTACGCCCAGTACATCAACTTCTACGAGGGGCAGATCGTCCCCTACAGGCAGATCGAGGAGGAGGACTGGCGCCCCGACGTGGACATGCTGAGGAGGCGCATCACGGACAGCACCAAGGCCATCGTCCTGATCAATCCCAACAACCCGACCGGCGCGGTCTACGAGGAGAAGGACATCCGCGAGGTCGGGGACATAGCGGCGGAGTACGGCATCCCGATGATCTCCGACGAGATCTACGACAAGATCATCATGGAGGGGGAGCACTTCTCCGCCTCGCAGCTGTCCGACGACATCCCCCGCATCATCCTCAACGGGTTCTCCAAGGTCAACCTGATGCCCGGCTGGAGGATGGGCTACATGTACTTCATGGACAAGTACGGCCTCCTCGACGAGGTCAGGGAGGGCATGATGAAGCAGTTCCGCGCGAGGATCTGCCCCAACGTCCCCTGCCAGGCCGCCGCACGCGCGTCCCTCCAGGGCCCCCAGGACTACATCGAGGACCTGAACAGGAAGCTCAGGGAGCGCGCCGAGTTCACGTACAAGAGGCTCAACGAGATCCCGGGGATCAGCACCCGCCGCGCGAAGGGCGCGTTCTACATGTTCCCCAGCATCGACCTCTCCGGCACGCCGTGGAAGACGGACAAGGACCTCATCGTCGACCTGATCATGGAGGAGGGCGTCGTCCTGGTCCACGGATCCGGGTTCTGCGAGGAGTTCGGCCCCGGGCACTTCCGCACGATCACGCTGCCCCCCATGGAGACCCTGATGGAGTCTTATGACCGCCTGGAGAGGTTCCTGAAGAGGCACACCGCCTGATTCAGCCAACCTGGAAAAACGCTTTATATCCATGGTTCGTACATTGGATGTATACTCCAACTCCATGATACGATGAAGTCCTTCGAGCCAGAACCAAAGGTATGCACCCGCTGCGGGCACATATGGGAGAGCTACGCCGAGCGGCCGGTCCGCTGCCCCGGGTGCGGAACGTACCACTGGGACAAGGAGCCCGTCACGAACGTGTGCGCCATGTGCGGGCACAAGTGGTTCTCCCGCACAACGCAGGTCCCCGTGCGCTGCCCCAGCTGCAAGACCCGCTCCTGGAAGGGCGATGCGCGCATGGCCGCCTCTGGTGTGGAGAAGGTCGCCGCCTACGACTTCGAGACCGGGGACGTCGCCGAGAGGTACTGCAGGGGCCAGGGATGCGTGAGGATCTCCATGGAGACCGGCATGTCCCTGGAGAGAGTCATCAGGATTGTGAGGTCGGAGAACGGCGACGACCGCCGCCTCCGCATGTGATAAAAATTAAGGTGGGGGCGTTACCCCCTTTATTTCACTCCAGCCTCTGGAGCATCTTGACGACGGAGTCCACGACGTCGCGTCCCTTCTCGATACGGTCCATGGCCTGGAGCTCCGTCATGCCGGGGCCGTTGATGCCGAACCCGACGGGCTTGCCGTACTCGAGGCCGAGGTCCATGATCTTACGGGAGGCCTGGGCGACGACGACCTCGTCGTGCTTGGTCTCGCCGGTGATGACCGCTCCGAGGGTGATGACGGCATCGACATCATCGTTCTCCAGCATCTTCTTCACGGCCAGGGGGATCTCGAAGACCCCGGGGACCTTGATCTCCTTGACGATCTTGACGCCGAGGAAATCGGCCTCCGCCTTCGCGCGCTCGATCATGAGCATCGTGACCTCGTAGTTGAACTCGGCCGCGACCATTCCGATTCTGTACTCCTTCATGTTCTTCACCTGTAGCGTACCGGGCCCGCGTCGGCGAACCCCTGTCTCAGACCCGTTCCGGCCCTCTTCGTGAGCGAATCGGGGCGGAAGAGCAGGTCGTAAGCGTTTACCGCGTGCTCCCTGGCCCTGCTGTCCGCAAGGAAGGCGAGCTCCGCATCGTCCTTGGCCTCGTCCTCGTGGACGAAAACCTCGATGATATGGTGGTTGGTCATCAGCTGGGCGCTGATCAGGCCGGTGGACGCCTCGTGGGCGCACATCTTGTCCTTCTGCTGGGGGCCGGGCATGCCAAGTGCCATGACGAGGTCGCATCCGTGCTCCTCGATGAGCTTCTTGGACGCGACCGGCAGGTCCTTGACTCCGGGGACCGTGTAGCGCACGATCCTGAATCCAGTACCGGTCTTCTGCAGCTGGTCTATGGCCGAGTGGGCCATGTCGTATCTCGCGAACGTGGTGTCCGCAATGCCTATGATCTTCATGACGCGCCTCCCATGTCGCGTATCCTGGCGACTATCCTGCGTGTTGCGTTCAGGTCCTCCGCGCACTCGTTGGCGCGGACCACGCGGATGTTGCCCATGCCCCTCTCCTCCAGCTCGGACTGGAGGCGCTCGGCGTCGAAGCCCTGGTCGAACCCCAGGACTATCACGTCGGGGCGGAGGAAGCGGACGGTGTCGAAGATGTCCCCGTCGCCTCCGATGAGGACGCGGTCGACCGGCTTGAGCGCTCCGACGATGCGGGCCCTCATGGCCTCGGGCGTGATGGGCTCGTGCTTCTTCGCACGGACGGTGGCGTCGCACGCGACGACCACGACGAGCTCGTCCCCGTAGGACTTGGCCTGCTCCAGGTACGACACGTGTCCCGGATGGATGATGTCGAACACGCCTGAGGCCATGACCCTGGTCATCGCGATCGCTCCTTCCCGTTCTCCGCCAGCCAGGCCTCCCAGCGGTCGATGACCTCGGTGCCGGTGACCATGGGGATGCCGTGCTCCTCGGCGTAGGCCTCGACCTCCGCCCTGGGCCTCGAGTTCCCGTCGTCTCCCATCATCTCGCAGATGGTTGCCGAGGGCTTCACCCCGGCCATGTACATCATGGCGGTGCAGAGCTCGGTGTGGCCCTTCCTGGTGCGGAGGATGTCGTCTGTCGTGTTCAGCAGGTGGACGTGGCCGGGGGCCCTGAAGTTCCTGCCGAGGTCCGCCACGATGTCCGCGGCGGGGGCGTCGCGGAAGACGGTATCGGCGAACTTCGTGATGGTGAGCGCACGGTCCCTGTCCGTGATGCCGGTGTAGGTCTCGCGGTGGTTGATCGTGATGCCGAAGGAGGACTTGGTGCGGTCGTACGGGATGTCCGTGGGGGCCATGGCCTTCAGGACGGGGTACTTCTCAATGTCGTCCCAGAACACGTCGGACAGGAACGGCAGCCCGAGCTCCGCGGCCAGCCTCCCGGGCATGGTGGTGCACACGAGGCCGCCCGCGTCCTTCCTCATCCTGAGGAGGTGCCCAGGGGTGATGAACTGGGACGCGACGGTGTAGTCGGTCTCCCTCTCCCTGTCGTCGAAGTCGTACACGAGGATCGGGTTCCCCTTCCTCACCTCTTCAAGCGCTCTCTCGAAACTCAAGGTTCCACCTTACGGGCCTTGAATCGCGAGGATGGAATTAAAAAGGAAGTAGTTACCATCAATCTGGTTGGAGAATTATCCGGCTGTGTTGGAGGTCAACAGTATGCTGGATGATCCCCCTCTGGCCACGCCGGATGATATGGCTTCGAGGGGGAAGGGGGTTCCGGGCGTGTCTTCCCGGGACCCCTAAGGGGTTTGGTGTTGCGGTTTAGACTCAGTGCTTGATGTCGAGGCCGAAGTCCCTGAGGGATGCGACAGCCTTGTCGTAGATGTCCAGGTACTCCTGGGTGGGCTTGACGGTCTTGACGTCGTAGCACTCCTGGAAGGTCTTGCCCTGGGGCGCGTCGGTGTAGTGCGCCTCGTAGGACGGGACCAGCTTGTTCAGGATCTCGTTGACGTCGGAGATCTTCATGCCGGCGGTCGCGATGGCGGCGTCTCCCATGATCCTGGCCTCCATTCCGGTGGTCTTGTCCTGGACGACACCCTTGGCGGCGGCGGAACCGGAGAGCAGCTCCCTTCCGGAGGCGGTGTCGACGATCGCCTGGGCGGCGGTCTCGAGCAGGCACATCTCGGTGCAGGGGCCGGCCATCGGGTAGTACTGGTTGGCGAGCAGCAGGTCGGTGTTGGCATCGACGGCTGCGGCGGCCCAAGCGGCGACCTGGAGGGTCTCCCTGGCGGTCGTGACTCCCCACCTGATGTGGATGGGTCCGTCGAGGTGGAAGTTGCCGCTGAAGCAGGCGAAGGAACCGAGGGTCGTGGCGACATCGCAGATCGCGGTCTCCTCGACTCCACCGGTGTATCCGCCGAAGATGGGCATCTGCTCGATCATGATGGTGTCGCCGACGGTGGTCCATCCGGCGAGCATGTTCAGACCGGTCATGTCCATCTTGAGCTCGTTCAGCTGGGAGCACTCGTGTGCGTCGGTGATCCTGTGCCCCGCGTTGGGGAGGTCTGCGCAGAGACGCCCTGCCTCGGACAGGGGCGTCTCGGGTCCCTAAACACCCATGCCGGGCCTGGCGGCCCTGACACGTGCCTCTTTGACGGCCCTGAGCTCGGCCATGGTGGCGCGGATCTCGTAGGGGGTCTTGGTCTTCGCGGGGTGTCCCTCGATCGTGGTCATGACTCCGTTCACGAGGTTGTCCACGATGCCCTCCTGGGCGTAGGACTGCATGACCTGGACGAAGACGTCCTCGGAGATGGGGGATCCGGTGGGTCCTCCCTGGATGATCGGCTTGACGTTGCCGTTGCCGTGCCTGGGGTAGAACCTGGCGATGTCCTTCCCCTCTCCCAGGATGAGCTTGGTGGGCGTCTTCTTGATGCCCTCCCAGACCTCCTCCTCGGTCACGTGCATGACGCGGCCCAGGTCCTGGTTGTAGTAACCGGTGGTCACGAGCATCTCGAGACCGGCGGCGAACAGCCTGTTGACCATGTCCTTGTCCTCGGGGACGATCTCCTTGGGGTCGAACTTGATGTTGTACTTCTCTTTGAGAGCGGTCAGGTTCTGAGGGGTGATCTGGTAGTCCCAGTCCTCGACCTTGACTTTCTTCCCCTTGACGAACCTGTCGTACACGTCGGGAATCGTAAGTGCCCTAGTAGCTGCCATTTTTGTTTCCTCCTGGTGGTTAATCAGATCAGCTGACCAGCTTGTCGACCAGTCCGATGATCTCGTTCGCAGTCTCAGAGTACCCGTCGGCACCGATCTCGTCGCACCATGCCTGGCTGCAGGGCGCTCCGCCGAAGATGCACTTGTAGGACGCTCCGACCTCTTTCACGGCCTCGACGAGCTCCCTCTGGGACTCGAGGGTCGTGGTCATGAGGGCGGATCCTCCGAGGACCTGGGCCTCGTTCTCGTCGCCGGCGTCGATGAAGTCCTGGGCGGTCACATCGGGTCCGAGGTCGATGACCTTGTATCCGGCACCGCGGAGCATGGCACAGCAGACGTTCTTTCCGATCTCGTGGATGTCCCCCTCGACGGTTCCCATGATGACGGTTCCCTTCAGGGATCCGGCACCGGCGGTCATGAGGGGCTCGAGGATCTTGAGGGCGAGCTCCATGGTCTTGGAGGCCGCGACGACCTGGGGTAGGAAGATCTCGGCCTTGTCGAACCTGTCTCCGATGACCTCCATTCCCTTTCCGAGTCCATCTCCGATGATCTCGGAGACGGGGATCTGGGCGTCGATGGCCTTCTGGGTCGCATCTTTCACAAGGTTCAGGTCCCATGTCTCGACGGACTTCTTCAGGTCCGCCAGGATGGCTTGCTTGTCTGTCATTTCGGTTTCCTCCTTTTTGGAAAGCGTTTCTAGGCAGGCGGCTTCAAACGCTTGCTGAATGAAAGACTCGTTCTACCATATTTATAGCTTTCTGTTTTGTGGATGTTTGGTGATTTTATTTTATTTAAATCTAATGTTCATCAAATATTTTTGATAACTTAAATATTTAAATCTTTGCTTTTTGGAAAAATTCGATACTGTTTCTATATAAAGGATTTGATGGATATCGTGGGTTTTAAATATAGGCTCAAAACGATGAATACAAATACTGTTACCAAAAATCGGTGGTATATTAATAGAGTTGATAACTTTAAATATCGAAGCGCTAGGAAATGCCAAATGTGCCGAAATACCTCCATGAGTATGCCTCCATGCACGATTCTCGGCGGGCGGATACAGCGGATCGGACTGAGAGGAACGTGACGGAACGGTGATTCGGTCGAGGAAGGATGCTACGCCCTTTATAGAGACAACAGAAGAAGTAAAACGTTTGACTCCCCCCTCCGTGGAAGGGGGAGGTTTTGTGTTTGATCAGGCCTCCGACGCGGCGGGGGCCTCGGCGGAAACCTCGGCTGGAGCCTCGGTCCTGACGAAGTCGGTGTCGTCGTCGCAGATGGCCTCCATCTCCCCGCGGGTGACGCGGACGATGAGTCCGACCACGTATCCGAGGACCAGGGTCACGACGAAGACCACGACGGCCATGGCGATGCTGGCGACGCTTCCGACGATGATGGACACGAAGATCGCACCCATCCATCCGCCGACACCGTGCAGGTTGTGGACACCCATGATGTCCATGGTCCCGATCTTCTTGGTGAACCAGGGCTGCAGATAGATGAAGCACAGGGCGGAGACCGCACCGGCGATGAGACCGATGAGCAGGGCTCCCCAGGGTCCGACAGACAGCAGGGGCGCTCCGATGGCGACGGGTCCGCAGAGCATGGCGTATGTGAACGTCAGGGAGTTGATCTTGCCCTGGACCGCGCTGCAGACGAAGTAGGTCGAGATGATGGATCCGACACCGGCCATGTAGCAGGTGATGGTTCCCTGCGTCACGCTCTCGAGCGGGAGCAGCGATGTGACGAAGGAGGGCCAGAGCATCCAGAGGAGCATGCTGGCGAGCCAGACGAAGGTCACGCTGTGCGTGGTCGTGTACATGGGCTCGTCGAAGGCCCTCTTGTCCCTGATGGCCATGGCGACTCCGAGACCGAAGTACGCGGCGCACATGTGGACGAGGATGGATCCTCCGGGGTCGGTGGCGAGCTCGCCGGCGACAGTGACATTGCCGAGGAGCCACTCGACCAGCGCGTACACGAATGCGAACGCGACACCCACGAAGAGGTACTGCCACATCTTGCACACACCGGAGAACACTCCGATTGCGATGACCACCGTGATGGCGCAGATCACCGCCTTGATGAGCAGGGTCTGGTCCCACGTGCCGTACTCGAAGATGAAATCCTGGATGGCCAGGTACACCACGAAACTGCTGACCGCAGACAGCAGGACGGCGAGGCAGATGCCCCACTCGAACTTCCTGATGAAGATCATCAGGAAGGCGACCAACATAAGCATGAACCAGATATCCAGGTTCTTGCTGAACTGCAGCTGCTCCGCCTCCGAGCTCCCGGTGGAGATGTCGGTGGCGAGGCCGAAGATCCCCGCAGCCTCGCAGTAGCACAGCACTGCCGCTACGATGATGCAGATAATCACAACTGCCCATATTCCGTTTTTCCTGTTCATTTGAATCCCCTTCCCGTACTGTGAAGTATGGCTCAGCGAGGACAGAGAGCATCTGCTCCCGGAACAGCATGGTCGGAGGCGTCGTCCCGCAGTAGCGGCTCCTATTGCCTCGTGCACACTGCCTCGCTGCACGGGGATACATCCGGCAGAGGCCCCTCGTTTGGTACCCGGGCCCCTGATATCCCCCAGAGCGCCCCCCGCGGGGATCCGACCCCCCGCCCCGGCAGGTTTCCCTGCCTCGGACAGCACCCGCTGTCGCAGGAGGTGACACGTGACCGCGTTTGACCGCGGTCGAACCTGCGACAGGAGTGCTGCCGGGCAACACTCTTGGACGCTCCCCCCTTCGGGGAACGCGTAATAGGAATTCCTCTTCAGACATATTTAATACTATTACCCAAACCGAGGTTGAATCCACCATTATTTGAAGTTTCTCAGGCCAAAATATCGACGTAAAAGGACTCAGAATCGGATGATATCAACGGATTTAGGACTTTATACCATTTTCAATATAGTCTATATATTATATTTTGGAATGATTTTTATATTATTGAAATTGAGATAGCATTCTGAAGTCAGCATTTCGCGAGTTTTATATTATTATAATTTGTACCTTGGATGCAACAGGAATCGGGGATCCGCCCCACTTCGAAGTCCGATCTAGCCTATCATCTGGGAGGAATAGCGTGCTGATTGACTTTTCACTGGAGAACTTCGGCCCTTACTGCGAGAGGGCCACGCTGAGCATGCTCGGCTCCACCGACGGGGAGTCGCTCAGCAACGTCGTTCCCAGCCATGCCGCCAGAGGCGGCATCCTGACATCCGCGGTGATATTCGGGCCCAACGCGTCCGGTAAATCCTACATGATCAAGGCCATGGCCGCCCTGCAGGCGATGGTGTCCGGTCCGGTGCCCCCAGGGTACGAGTACCCGTGGTACAGGCCGTTCATGATGTCGGCCGCCACCGCGAAGGCGCCGGTCAGCCTCGGGATCGACGTGATCATCGACGGGACCGTCTACTGCTACAGCATAACTTTCAACAGCAAACGCGTCGTCGCGGAGTCCCTCCACAGCTATCCGAACGGCCACAAGAGCATCGTCTTCATCCGCGAGGGGTCCGAATTCAGGTTCGGAAGGACCAACGCCAAGGGCCAGAAGGGGATCTCCCAGATGACCGGCCCGGGTTCCGCTTACCTGGCAGTGGCCGCCCAGTTCAACAACGCGGTGTGCTCGGCGGTCCACGACGCCATCATGAACAGCATAGCGGTCATCCCGGACGGAAGGGAGGCCGCCCTCATGCATTCGGTCTCGATGATCGAGTCGGACCCCGAGCTGAAGTCCACCGTCCTCCGCGCCCTGAGGATGGCCGACACCGGGATCTCGGACATCCGCATCGAGAAGGGAACGCTGGGAAAAACCCACGGCACAAGGGACCCCCGCATGCCCTATCCCGGGATCTGGCCGTCCGACGCCGTCCCGGACACCAGGAGGGTCTGGCTGGTCCACGACCACAAGGGGGCGGACAACCCCGCCGGCCTCGTCGTCCCCATGGACTGCGAGTCCGAGGGCACCTGGCAGCTGATCGGGCAGATGGTGCCCATAGTCGACGCCCTCATGCGCGGGGGCACGGTGGTCATCGACGAGTTCGCATCCAACCTCCATCCCCGCATAGGCAGGTGGCTGCTCTCGCTCTTCGGATCCCAGACCAACCCGTTCGGAGCGCAGCTTGTGGCGAGCACCAACGACCACACCCTGATGGACATGGAGACGCTCCTCCGCAAGGACCAGGTCTACTTCGCCCACAAGGACTCGGTCACCGGCGCCTCGGAGCTCTACTCCCTGTTTGACTACGACGAGGGGTGGCTGGCCGACGACATTTCGGTGCGTCTCCCGAGGATGTACCAGCCCCTCCCGCATATCTCCGACGACATTCTAGTCAGGCGCGCGCGACAGTATTAAACGGACACCGACGATTCCGTTTCGGTGACTATGGCTTCGGAAGACGCAGCGTTCATCAGACAGAAGGTAATGGACCACAACAAATGGTTCGAGGAGTGCATCCCTATGATTGCATCGGAGAACCTCATGAGCCCGCTGGCGAAGGAGATGCTCATCTCCGACTTCGCCGACAGGTACGCGGAGGGACTCCCCGGGAAGCGCTACTACCAGGGCAACATCTACGTGGACGAGGTCGAGCTCAAGACGATCGAGCTCGCCAAGAAGGTCTTCGACGCCGATTTCGCGGACGTCAGGCCCATCTCCGGGACCGTGGCCAACATGGCTGTCCTCTTCGCGTTCGCCCAGCCCGGCGACACCATCACCACCTGCGCGCTGGCGCAGGGCGCCCACATCTCCACCTGCGAGTTCGGGGCCTTCGGCCAGAGGGCCGTCAACTCCGTCAACTACCCGTTCAACGAGGCGGACATGAACCTCGACGTGGACGGGACCATCAAGCTCCTCAAGGAGGTCAAGCCGAAGATCGCCCAGTTCGGACTCTCCGTGTTCCTGTTCCCCCCGCCCCTCAAGGAGCTGGAGGACACCTTCAACGAGGTGGGCTGCCTCGTGTGGGAGGACTGCGCCCACGTCCTCGGACTCATCGCCGGAGGGCAGTTCCACGACCCCCTGAGGGAGGGCGTGAACATCGTCTCCTCGTCGACGCACAAGACCTTCCCCGGACCCAACCACGGGCTCCTCCTGGGGCAGAACATGACCGAGGAGCAGGAGAAGGCGCTGCAGAAGGCCGTCTTCCCCGGGGTGACCTCCAGCCACCACCTCCACGCGATGGCCGCGCTCGGAGTCACGCTCGCGGAGATGGACGTCTTCGCCAAGGACTACGCCGCCCAGGCATGCAAGAACGCCAGGGCGCTAGGGCAGGCGCTCTACGAGCGCGGCATCCCCGTGCTCTGCCCGGACCTCGGGTTCACCAGGTCCCACGCCATCGCCCTCGACGTCGCACAGTTCGGCGGCGGAAAGGACTGCGCCCAGGCCCTCGAGGATGCCAACATCATCTGCAACAAGAACATGCTTCCCCGCGACACCAGCGCCGTCAGGCCCTCCGGCCTCAGGATGGGCGCCCAGGAGATGACGAGGATCGGCATGAAGGAGAGCGACATGGTCGAGGTCGCCGACCTTATCGCGCGCGTGGTCGTCAAGAAGGAGGACCCGAGCAAGGTTAAAGAGGACGTAAAGGCATTCAAGAAGCAGTTCACAACGATACAGTACTGCTTCAACGCAGGAGAGCCAGCATACGGCTACCACAAGCTGGTCGAGTGATCGGAGAGGATTGCAATGGGACTGATGGACAAGGTTAAGGACAAGGCCAAGGAGGTCGACACAAAGCTCGGCAACTCCATCGACAAGAGCAAGCTCGACTCCCAGATCAGGGACGAGGAGCGTGCCATCGAGAAGGCCATGGCCGAGATCGGACAGAAGGTCGTCGACGCGATCGAGGCGGGCAAGACCGCCGCCGAGGCCGACGTCCAGGCCCTCTACGACAAGATCAAGGCCGCCAAGGACAAGATCGAGGAGCTCAAGAAGCTCAAGGAGGAGATCGACTCCAAGGTCTGAAAACGCGGGCCCCCGGGCCCGCTTCCAAACGCCTTACCTTATCGTACGGGAGGAAGAGATGGGGTAGGACAGCATCCTTCGCGACCTGGAGACCTCGGTCGCGACATGGAACATCGAGAACAGCAGGAAGTTCGCCCAGATGGCGATGGACGAGGGGATATGCCCCGAGACCGCCATAGACGAGGGCCTCGCCAAGGGCATGGAGGACATAAGCACACTCTTCGACGACGGGAAGATATTCCTTCCCCAGATCCTCATGGCCTCGAAGGCCATGGAGGCCGCCCTCGACGTCATAGAGCCGTACATGAAGCGCGGCGACGTCCGTCTCAAGGGCGTCATCGTCATGGGCTCCGTCAAGGGCGACATACACTCGATCGGCAAGAACGTCTGCTGCGCCATGCTGCGCGGAGCAGGCTTCAAGGTCGTCGACCTCGGCGCCGACGTATCCGGGGACACCTTCATCGCCGCGGCCAAGGAGGAGGGCGCCGACATCATCGGCGGCTCGGCGCTCATGACCGTCAGCCTCCCCCAGCAGAGGGAGATGGTCCGCGTCTTCAAGGAGGAGGGCCTATCCGTCCTCACCATATTCGGAGGCGCGCCCTGCAGCGAGGAGTGGGTGCAGGAGATCGGCGGCGACGGGTACTCAGCCTCGGCCGGCGACATCGTCAAGCTGGTCCGCAAGCTCCTGGACCAGCAGTGATTCCTGGCCCGTGAGACCCTTTTTTCTCCGCGGGGTTCCCGCGGTTTCCTTTGAGAGCGTCCCATTCCACGCATGGCAATTCGCTTACATTCGTTAATTTTTAACTTCATAATATAATAATTTTATTGAAATTAACTTAATATTAATATAGTATGACATCAAAACATGGACGTAGCATGGATCTACCTCATAGCCGCATGCATCCTTGAACCGATATGGGTGATCTTCCTCGACAAGTCCGACAACTTCCGCAGACCGCTGTGGGCCGCGGCCACCCTGGTGGCCGTGCTCTCCTGCCTCTTCCTCCTGTCCCTCGCCGTCCTGACGATAGGACCTGGGGTGGCGTACAGCATCCTCGCGGGCATTGGCGCCGTGGGGACGGCCGTCGCCGGCGCGATCCTGTACAAGGACAGGATAGACTCGAGGATGGCCTTCTTCCTGGGGCTCATCGTGATAGGCGTCATAGGCATCCGCCTCACATCTGGAGGTGCCCGAGATGGCCGTCGACCTCTCCGGGAACCGCAACCTCGCCTGGGCGCTGATCATCCTGGGTGGCGTCTTCCAGATAGGATGGTCCATCGGCCTGGACTACTCCGAGGGGATGACCAACCTGCTCTGGGACGTTGTGGTCCTCGTGTCGCTGCTGCTGAGCATGCTTTGCCTCTCCATACCGATGAAGAGCGGTATCCCCATGGGCGCGGCCTACGCCGTGTGGATCGGCATAGGCGTGATCCTGACGATCGTCGCCTCGGCCATCCTCGGGCTCGAGGAGATCAACGCCGGGATGGTGTTCTTCATGCTGGTGACCGTCGCCGGCGTCGTCGGCCTGAAGGCCGTCTCCGACAAGGGATCGAGCCGATCGCGAGCGCGGGGCGGGGTCTCCAGAGGCGGTTATCCTCATCCTAACCTCGGAGACCCTCCTCGCCAGATGCTCCTTCCCTATGTCCACGGCCGAGGTCCTGTCCTCGACGGTGACCTCGACCTCGCCCGCGCCGGCGAGGCGGGCCTGTTCGGTTACGTACGCTATGCCGTCCTCCCTCGCCTTCTCGACCCCGCGGTCGAAGTCCTCGTAGTAGAAGCGCCCCATCCTCGAGAACACGATGCACGCGGGGGATGCCAGGGTGCTGCCCACTACTGTCTGCACCAGTATGTCCACGCTCTCCTCCACGCGCCCGCATACTGCTCCCACAGCGTTGCCCACGTCGTAGTTGTCGGGGATGACGAGCCTCGTCCCCAGCCTCGATGCCACCGTGGGAAGCATGTCGTAGGACGGCCCCCCGATCCCTATAATCGGGAGGTCCAGCTGGAAGCGGACGCGGTAGTCCCTCCGGCTTCTCCCGGAGACGGCGTCCTCCAGCATCCCGAGCCCGAACCCCTGGAGGTCGGTCTCGCCCGAGTCCTCGTAGATGGCCTTGCGGACAACCTCGGTGCCGATCCTCTCCGCAACCAGCTCCTCCACCATGGACATGAACGCCTCGAGCTCCATCCCTAGGTTCGCGGAATGATACCGGACGGCGTTGCGAGAGGCCTCCGCGTCGAATCCTGTGAACTTCCCGCGGACATGCATCAGGTCCGTGGGGGTCAGGCCGATTCTCTGCACGATGCCGGCATCCTCCATCCTCTGAACGTCGAAGGACACTGGAGGCTCCCCGAGCGCGCGGACGGCCTCGGACATCGAGCGCGGCCTGCCGGATACGAAGTCCAGGAAGCGGAGGTCGTTCTCGGACAGATCCATCGTTCCGGGGCCCCTGACCTTGAGGAAGAACTCCGTGTCGATGACCAGGTTGCGGGGGTAATGCGCCACGGGTATGCTGCGGGGGCCGGCCTCGGCGAGCTCGCGGATCCGCTCCCCCACCTCGGGATACTGCGAGGATGCCACACAGACGGGGACCACGCGGCTGGGGGATATCGAGACCCTGTCGCCGTTGACGACGATCCTGCTGTCCCCTCCCATCCCGGCGGTTGTAATCTCGGCGGCGGTAACCCTCGTGCGGAACCCGCCAATCATAGCCCCCTCGTCGCTCAGGTCGGGCCTGCCCCCGCGGATCATCCCTATGTCGGATGTGGTTCCGCCGATGTCCACGACGACGGCGTCGCGGATGCCCGTGAGCCTGACGGCACCGTTCATGCTAGAGGCGGGTCCGGACAGTATGGTCTCCACCGGCCTGCGGCGGGCCATCTGCTCGCTCATGACCGAGCCGTCCCCCTTCACTATGAGGAGGGGGGCGTCCATGCCGAACCCCGCCATGACGGAGTCGACGGACGCCAGCAGCTCCTCTATGATAGGTATCAGTCTGGCGTTCATCACGCAGGTCACCGTGCGCTCGTTGAACCCCAGGGAAGACGAGAGCTCGTGGCCGCAGACGACGGGCACCCCGAGGATCCCCTCGGCCATCGACTTGACGAGGAGCTCGTGCTCCGGGTTGCGGACGCTCATGAACCCGGTCACGGCTATGCAGTCCACCTTGCCGCGGACGGACTCGAGGAACCTGCGGGCCCCGTCCTCGTCCAGGGGCTCGTCCTCCTTCCCGGAGGCGGTGTGCCGCCCGGACAGGGTAACGGAATGCTCCGCCATGGTGCGGACAGTCACCTGGGATCCCATGGCCACCAGGCCCACCCTGCATCCCCTGCCCTCGACGACCGAGTTGGTCGCTAGGGTGGACGACAGGCATACGATGTCCGCGCGCCGGAGATTCTCCCGACCTAGCGCCTCCATCGCGGACCTGATCCCGATGGAGAGATCCTGTCTTGTGGTCAGTGACTTCGAGCGCGACAGGATGCTGCCGTCCTCCAGATCCATGATGACCGCGTCCGTGTACGTTCCGCCCGTGTCCAACCCGAGTCCGTATCTGGCCAACCTTATGCCTCCGATTCCTTCATCCCGTCGGTTCCGGGATTAAATTATGCACATATTCACAGTATAAGCCACATTTGTTAGACATATGTATAGTGAATGCCAAGAATATATGGACACTTAATCCATCCAGCGGAAACTTAATAGACAACCGTTCGACGGGAATCGGCGTTTCCCTGGCCAAATGTCAAATTTTAAATATCATTAATTTCGCACACCCGTTTTAAGTTTTGTAGTGTTCAAATTCATTTTATTTAAATCTTTGCTGTATTATAGTTAGACTTTTATATGATGTTTACAAAACATCACTCAGCGAGTTGTGATGACTCGTAAACATGGAGGACAAAGAATGGAATCGAGATATCCTGGAATGAAAGCCGTCCAGGGGCTGCATATCGACCTCTTCTCCGAGGACGATATCCGCAAGATCGACCTTGCAACTAGGGACATCCTGACCAACAACGGTATCCAGGTCTCCGACGAGGAGGCGAGGAACCTCTTCAAGGAGGCCGGATGCGAGGTCGACGAGAAGACCTTCGTCGTCAAGATACCCGACTGGCTGCTGAACAAGTGCCTCTCCGAGGCCCCCAAGCAGTTCTACCTCTACGGGAGGGACGACGAGCACACCGTGCTCCAGCAGTGGTGCGGCAAGGTCAACTTCACATGCTTCGGGACAGGAATCCAGGTGTGCATGTACAAGGGAGACGGGAAGTACGAGACCAGGGACTCCACGGACGCGGACCTGGCCATGTGCGCCAAGCTCGTCGACTGGGCCGACAACATCGACTACTTCTCCCTGCCGGTCTCCGCCAGGGACTGGGCCGGGAAGGGTGCCGAGGACGTCCACGAGATGTACACGTCCCTCGCCAACACCGTGAAGCACTTCCACCACATCGACCCCGTCGGGGAGCACGTCGAGTACTACTGGGAGCTAGCAAAGGCATTCTACGGCGGCGACGAGAAGAAGGCCGCCGAGAGGCCCCTGTTCTCCATGCTCGTCTGCCCCACCAGCCCCCTCGAGCTGAGCCACAACGCCTGCCAGGTCATCATGAAGGGCGCCCGCTTCGGGATCCCCGTGAACGTCCTGTCCATGGCCATGTCCGGGGGATCGTCCCCGGTGTTCCTGGCCGGCACGCTCGTGACCCACAACGCCGAGGTCCTCTCCGGAATCGTCCTCGCCCAGATCGCGAGGCCCGGGGCCAAGGTGTGGTACGGGTCCTCCACGACGACGTTCGACCTGAAGCGCGGTACCGCCCCTGTCGGTTCCCCCGAACTGGCCCTCACATCCGCCGCTGTAGCGAAACTCGGACAGTACTACGGTCTGCCCGTGTACGTGGCCGGTGCCTAGTCCGACGCGAAGGTCCCTGACACGCAGTCGGGCCACGAGAAGACCATCACCGCGATGCTCCCCGCGATGGCGGGAGCCAACACCATCTACGGAGCCGGCATGCTGGAGCTGGGGGTCACGTTCTCCCTCGAGCAGCTGGTCATCGACAACGACATCATCACGATGATCAAGAAGGCCATGGACGGGATACCCGTGACCGACGAGACCCTGGCCGTCGACGCCATCAAGGAGGTCGGCATCGGGAACGACTTCATCGGGCACATGTCCACCATGGAGAACATGGAGCTGCCCTCGGATCCCCTCGTGATCAACCGCGACATGATCGGCGACTGGAGGGCCGCCGGATCGAAGAACCTTGCAGAGGCCGCCCACGACATCGTGGAGGAGGTCCTCAAAACCCACGTCGTGGAGCCCCTGTCCCCCGAGGTGGACGACAGGATGAAGGCCATCGTCAAGCAGGCCGACGACGAGTTCCTCAAGGAGGCTTGAAGATGTCACAGGAAGAAGTCAACGCGAAGGCCAAGACGGCCGTGCTGAAGTACGATGTGAAGGGAGCGAAGGCCGCGGCGCAGCAGGCCATCGACGAGAAGCTGGACCTGGTCGACGTGATCAACAGCGGGTTCACCGCGGGGATCACCGAGGTGGGGGAGCTGTTCGAGGCCAAGAAGGTCTACCTGCCCCACATCATGGCCGCCGCCAACGCCATGAACGCCGGGGTCGACATGCTGACTCCCGAGATCGAGAAGGCCGGCGCATCCGCCGGATCCAAGCTCGGGGACTTCATGATCTGCACCATCGAGGGCGACATCCACTCCATCGGGAAGGACATCGTCGCCATCATGCTGAAGGTCGCCGGGTTCAACGTCATCAACCTCGGCAGGGACGTGGCGCTGAAGACGATCGTCGCCGAGTGCAAGGAGAGGAAGCCCCTCGCCGTCGGCACCTCCGCGCTCATGACCTCGACCATGGTCAACCAGAAGACCCTGGAGGAGCTCCTCAGGGAGGAGGGCATCAGGGACAGCATCATCACCAACGTCGGAGGCGCTCCCACCACGCAGCAGTGGGCGGACGAGATCGGAGCCGACGTCTACTCCGAGAACGCCCTCGACTGCGTCGCGAAGATGCGCGTCAAGGTCGAGTGAAGACCGGGTAAACACCTCATACGGGGCCTCCGGGCCCCGCCACATCGTGTCCTGTCAGCGCGAGCCATGGACGGGGACACCAACGAAGGAGGAATTGATGTGGAAGTAGAGGAACTCAAGATTCAGAAGCACAAGAAGAAGATCCGCATCGGCATCCTGATGGGAGTGTTCTGCGCCCTGTTCTGGGGGATATGGTACGTCCCCGGGTACGCGGTATGGGACATGAGCATCCTGTCCGAGCTGTACACGAACGTGAAGGCAGACTTCCCCGAGATGGACGATGCCACCGTCGGCCTCATCCAGGCCGTGTTCCTGACCGGCATCAACGCCATCGCCTGCGCGGTGGTGCTGTTCATCTGGAACGGATGCCTCGGGAAGACCGGGGAGCTGAAGAGGACCGTCGTCCAGTTCAAGTCCGCCAGCAAGTACTTCCTGATGGCGGGCATCTGCGGCGCCTGCGCAGTCTCCGGGACCTACATCGCGACGAACTTCATCAGCTCCGGGTTCGCGGCCATCGCCGGCCTGCTGTACCCGATCATCGGAACCGCCCTGACCGTCCTGGTCCTCAAGCAGAAGGTCTCGAGGAGGGCCTACCTCGGGATCACCGTCATCCTCCTCGGAGGCGTGACGCTGTACCTCGGGACCATAGCCGCCAACGGCCTCGAGGGGTCCTACATCGGACTCATCGGGGGAATCATGGCCGCCGTCGGATGGGGGTGCGAGGGAGCCGTCGCCGGGAAGGCGCTGGACCTCTGCGAGCCCGATGTCGGACTGCACCTGAGGTTCATCTTCGAGGCCCTGTTCTGGTGCATCGTCATGGGCTGCCTGGCCGTCGCCGGCGTGCCGATATTCTCGACCGTCGGATGGCTGCTGGACCCCGCCACCCTGTTCGTGGTCGTCCTGCTCGGGCTGTCGTTCGGCTGGTGCTACGTGACCTGGTACAAGTCCTTCCCGTTCCTCGGTGTCCCGAGGGGGCAGGCCATCGGGAGCCTGTACGCGGCATGCGCGGTCATCTTCCTGATCATCTTCTTCGGACCCGAGTTCGCCCTCGGGTACACCGAGGACACCATGGTCATGATCGTGGGATCCACGATCGCCGGGCTTATCATCTGCCTGATCGGCAGCTACCTGCTGGCCAGCGAGGACACGGAGTCCCTGGTCTCCCTGAGGGACGACAAGCCCTCCACCGAGGGAGGCGAGAGCGCATGATGGAGCACACCCCGATCAAGTTCCGCATCCTCGAGTACATCGAGGAGCACCCTGGCAGCTGGACCGACCAGATCGTCCCCGAGCTCCAGGAGGAGTACGGCATGAACGACGAGCACGGCCGCGACATGATCAACTACGACGTCATCGAGCTGGTCTCCGCCGGGCTCATCCACGAGGGCGACTCCAGGATAGACGAGGACGGCCACTACAAGCAGGGCACCCTTCTGACCTGCTACTCCCCCACGCACCTGGGCAGCGAGTACCTGGCCGACCTCAGGACCAAGGTCACACCCAAGGAGGCCTGAGGGCGATGGTGGACGCAACGACCCTCGCCGCCGAGGCGGCGGCCTCCCAGTGGGACCTCTACTCCGCGTACTTCGATTCCGGCATCCCGTACGGCGCGATCATCAGCAGCGTGTTCATCGTCGCACTCTGCGCCTACGCGACCTGGAAGGCCAGGAAGCTGTACAAGGAGCTCTGACACCACCATCCCGGGGCGCATGCCCCGGGGAGCAAACCCCAACGCCGCCCGGAAGGGCGGAACAACACAGGAGAAAACCAAAATGAGCTTTGATAACGAGAAGAAGAGCCTGCACGACGCCCTCGTGTCCTGCAAGATCCCCGACATAGACAAGGCGGTCCAGGACGCGAAGGCCGCGGGCATGCCCGCCAACGAGATCATCGACACCCTCGGGGACGCCATGTCCGACGTCGGCGTGATGTTCGAGAGGGGCAAGCTGTTCCTGCCGCACGTCCTGAGCGCGGCGAACGGCATGAAGAAGGCCATGGATCTGCTGGGGCCGGAACTCGCGGCGTCCGATGCGTCGGGCGGGGCCTCCAGGGGGACCGTGGTCATGGGCACCGTCGAGGGCGACGTCCACGACATCGGGAAGTCGATCTGCTCGACGATGCTGCAGTGCGCCGGGTTCGAGGTCCACGACATGGGCCGCGACGTCCCGACGCCGAAGTTCATCGAGGAGGTGAAGGGAGGCTGCGACTTCTGCGGGATGTCCGCGCTCATGACGACCACGATGACCGTCATGAAGGACATCATAGACAACCTGGAGAAGGAGGGCCTCCGCGACAAGGTGACCGTCATGGTCGGAGGAGCGCCGATCACGCAGGCCTACTGCGAGAAGATCGGGGCCGACATATACGGGGAGTCCGCGTCGGAGACCACACGCAAGGCGAAGGAGCTGACCGCATGAGCGTCATCACCCGCCTCGGGGACGGCTCCAGGGTCGAGATGACCAGGGAGCAGATAATGGCGGACATCCAGGACGGCACCGCCGATGCCGCGGACATGGGCGGCATGCCCGCCCTGTCCTCGGAGGACATGGAGCGCATATGCGAGATCATATGCGACAGGAACAGGATCGTCGGAGTGGAGCCGGGGAACGAGGTCGTGCTGACGTACGACATCGGCCAGCTCGACTTCACGGGAGACAACGGCAACTCCGGCAACGGCGTTGACATGGGCAGGCTCGAGGCCGCTCTCCTGCATGAGAGGGCCTTGGGCTCGGACACCTTCGAACTTGCGCACGCAGACTATTCCATCAAGCCTGTCAAGCCCATCATCGCCAACGAGATGCAGACCATGGAGGAGATCCAGAACGAGATCGTCATCCCCTACTTCTACGGGGCCATGCCGAACATGGGTCTCTACTACGCACCCGACGGACCCTACGGGAACCCCGCCGACCTCATGAGGGAGTTCAAGCTCGAGGAGTCCTTCGCCGCTTCCGAGGCAGCCTCGGAGCACATGGCCCGCGATATCGAGTACGTCTCGACCCGCATGGTGAAGGCCGGCGCGGACGGGTTCAACTTCGACACCACCGCATCCGCCGGGGACGCCGACTTCGTCGGGACCCTGAAGGGGGTGGAGGCGCTCAGGAAGGCCTGCCCGGACACCTACATCAACGTGGGGATGGCCGGGGAGTCCGTCATGGGCATTCACGGATCCATCGAGTACGACGGCCAGACCGTGGCGGGACTGTATCCGCACCAGCAGGTCAAGCTCGCCCAGAAGGCCGGCGCCTCGGTGTTCGGACCCGTCTGCAACACCAACACCTCCAAGAGCCTCGCATGGAACCTGTCCCGCGCGGTCACCTTCATCAAGACCTGCGTGGACGAGGCCGAGATCCCCTGCCATGTGAACATGGGCATGGGCGTCGGCGGCATCCCGATGTGCGAGACCCCTCCCATCGACGCCGTCACCAGGTGCAGCAAGGCCATGGTCGAGATCGCCCACGTCGACGGGATATAGGTCGGCGTGGGGGACACCGCCGGCATGGCGGTTCCCCACTTCATGGCCTCCGGTATGGGAGGGATCAGGACCACCGGTGACCTCGTCGCCAGGATGGAGTACGCCAAGTCCATGAAGGTGGGCGAGGCGAAGGCCTACGTCGCCAAGAAGCTGGGGATCGACACCATGGAGATCGCCGACGAGTACGTCATGAGGGAGCTCAGGGAGGAGCTGAGGATCGGCACCGTCACGGGAATCCCGGGAGCCCCCCGCGGCATCGCGGCGAAGATGAACATCGAGAATATTCTCGATATCAAGGTCAACAGCTGTGAGAAGTTCCGCGAGATGCTCACGCGTTGACGATGGGAGGTGACCCTCCCACCGATTTTCTCCGAGGAAACCGCTTACTCCGCCGGGAAGGAATCCCGGCACCATCCCTTCTTCCTACTCTATTGTCCGATTCCACTGCCACTATCATCCGATTTTGCCGATTTTTCGAAATAATAAAGTTTTTATATACCTTTTCAAACCAATCGGACTAAATACAAAGACTTAAATAGTCTTAATCGGCCGATTCAGAAATTTAGGATAAAGATTAAATAGTGATAAACAGAATCCATAATCACTCCCTTGGAGATAGGAGGAAACAAGAATGTCAAAAGAAGAAATCCTTGCAGACCTGAAGAAGTCCGTCGAGACCTGGGACCTCAACCTCGTTAAGGAGGCCACCCAGAAGGCCATCGACGCGCAGATCCCGATTTCCGAGATCATCGGAGACGGACTCGGAAAGGGAATGGAGGTCATCGGCGTCCGCTTCGACAAGGCCGAGATCTTCCTCCCCCAGGTCGTCGCCGCATCCAAGACCATGG
>JAUNYA010000018.1 GCA_030539565.1 Thermoplasmata archaeon
GGTACCTGTACCTCATCCTGATGTCCTCGTCGGGGAGGACGCCCTCCTTCTGGTCTCCCAGCTCGAACGGGGGCAGCTCGGACTTGTTGAGCAGGACCGCGGACGTGATGAGGACCTCCACCTCCCCGGTGGGGTTCCTGGCGTCCTCGGTCCCCTCGACCCTCTTCCTGACGGTTCCGTGGATCTCGACGCAGGACTCGCGGGAGAACTCGCGCATGACGGCCTCGAGCGCCGAGGCGTCCACGCCGGCCGGAAGGGACTCGGGGTCGAAGACGACCTGTGTGATCCCGTATCTGTCCGCCAGGTCGACAAATGCAACTCCGCCGTGGTCCCTGGAGAACCTTACCCATCCCTGGAGGCAGACCTCTTTGCCGAGGTCAGCCGCCCTAAGCTCGCCGCAGGTGTTCGTTCTTCTCATGAGAGCGCCTCTGATTATGCGGGTGCCATTCGGGAGCCATTATTAAAGGAATGCGCACGCGCGAGCCGCAAAGGATTGCGTTAAATACATTGAATGAAGTTTTCCGATTGGTGTACGGACATGTATGAGCTGATGCACAAGAACATCCCCGTGGCGGCGTTCGAGACTGCCGAGTCGGGACACATGTCCGATGTGCCGGAGGTGTTCGATGAGGAGCATCTCCCGGTCGGCTCGATCTGCGACGGGGCGTACAGTGAACCGATGCTCGCCACATGGTATCTGGAACGCTCCATACCCTCCGCCCGTCCCGGGATCAAGCAGTTCCTGTCGAGTGCCGGAATGGACAGCCCGATGGACCTCCTCAGCGGATCGATGGGTCTCAGCCTCTCGGACCAGTACTGGTTCCGCGAACAGGGGAGCCGGGTGGACTGGGAGGATGTCAACTTCTTCCGGAACCCGTTCTCCGGGGATGTCGGTGACATGCTGTTCGGAAAGAGCCGCGTAGGCGAGGTGGACTTGGAATCCCCGGACAACACGACCAATGGGGTGCTGATGAAGCGCTGGACCATCTGCGACGGGGAGAGATGCCTGCTGAAGGGTGGAAGGCTTCCGAACAACCAGGAACCGGTCAACGAGGCGGTTGCCTCCACCATCATGAAGCACATCGGCATCGAGCATGCGGAGTACCGCCTCATGGAAGAGGATGGAATGCTGCTGAGCCTATGCGGGGACTTCGTGGACGAGAACACGGAGTTCGTTCCGGCGACACACATCCTCAACCTGAAGAAGAGGCGCGGTGACCAGAGCTTGTATCAGCATTATGTGGAGGTGTGTTCCGACCTGGGTATCGACGTCGTGCCGTCTCTCGACAGGATGCTGACTGTGGACTACATCATGCTCAACGGGGACCGCCACTTCGGGAACTTCGGACTTATCCGCAACGCCGACACGCTGGAGTGGATCGGCCCGGCACCGGTCTTCGATACGGGAACCTCCCTTCAGTGCACCAAGGGCGACTCAGACATGTCTGTCGACGTCGTTCCCGAGTGCAAGCCTTTCATGAGGAGCTTCGAGGAGCAGCTTAAGCTCGTATCCTCGTTCGATTGGCTGGACTTCGGATCCCTAAGAGATGCGATGCCAGAGGTCAGAGAAGTGATCGGCGGTGCGTCGGATTACCTGACCGATGGAAGGGCGACGCTGATGGCTGATATCATAGGCCATCGCATCGACCTGCTGGAGCAACATGCTCTGGACAGGGTCACTTCTCGCCGAGGATGGGCGGGATGTAGGAGAACGGGTCCTTCGTGATGTTCAGGATGACCGCGGTGTTGGTCTTGTGGACGTCGGGGATCGCGTTGATCTCCTTGACGACCTCCGAGAACTCGTCCCTGTCGAGGCAGGCGATCCACACGAGGCAGTCGCTCTCGCCGGTCACGTCGAACACGGAGATGACCTGGGGGATCTTCGAGATCTGGTCCTGAACGGTCGACACATTGTCGGCGTAGACGCTGACCATCCCCATGTACTCGAAGCCCAGCTTCATGTAGTCGATGCTGGCGCGGTACCCGTTGATGACGCCCTTCGACTCGAGGTTCTTGACCCTCTGGATGAGCGTGGTGGGGTGGACGTCGAGCTGCTTCGCGAGCTGCCTGTACGAGCCCTGGCTGGACCTGCACAGGAGCTCGATTATACGTTTGTCCAGTTCGTCGAAGTCCGAGAGCGACATCTGTATCGTTAACTGAAATCCTGGAGCGCATTTATTAAGGTTGTGCGGACAATGCGGACGCCATCATGACAGACGAGATCTTCAGGCGCGACGGCTACGGATTCGAGTTCGAGGCCAACGTCGTCTCCGTCAGCGGGGACGAGGTGATCCTCGACAGCACGGCGTTCTACCCGGGCGGCGGGGGGCAGGTGTGCGACACCGGCAGCATCCGCGGGAACGCGGTCACCGAGGTGTACACCGACAAGAACGGGGACATCGTCCACAAGGTCCCCGGCAACGACCTGAAGCCCGGCGAGAGGATCTGGTGCAGCGTGGACTGGGACAGGCGCTACGACCTGATGCAGGGCCACACCGGCGAGCACCTCCTGTTCTGCTCCCTCAGGAGGCAGTGCGAGGACCTCGCGATCACGAAGATCTACATCTCCCCGGAGAGCAAGTACGTCATAGTCAACCACGACCTGACCTGGGAGCAGATCGGGGCCGCGGTCCGCTTCGCCAACCAGGCCATCGCCGACAACCTTCCGGTGACGCACAGCGTCATGGACAGGGACGACCCGGACCTCGAGAAGGTGAGGATAAAGCTGGACAGGATCCCCGAGGGCGAGGAGATCACCGTCGTCGCCATCGGCGACATCGACCTCTCGGCTTGCAGCGGGATCCACGTGATGGAGACGTCCGAGCTGGAGATGCTCCTGGTGGACAGGAAGGTCTCCGCCGGTGCCGAGGGCACCGCGATACACTTCAAGGTCGGGAAGGCCGCCAAGGACGAGGCGCTGGCCCTGTCCGGGATCGCATTGGAGATCGTGGACGGCATCGGGTGCAAGACCGAGGATTCCCCGAAGGCTGTCGCCAACGCCAGGGCGGACGCCGAGCTCAAGGGGAGGCTGCTGAAGCAGGCCGCGAAGAAGCTGGCCTCCTCCGCCGTTCCGGAGAAGATCGGGGGCAAGGACGTCTACTGCGTCTCCCTGCCCGGGACCGACCGCGCGGTGCTCACAGAGTTCGCCGAGTCCGTGAAGTCCAAGGGAGGCGTGGCACTGGTCGTCGGAGTCACCGACACGCTGGCCGTCATCATGGCCTCCGGGGACCCCGCGGTGGACTGCAGGAAGCTCCTGCCCGAGGTGCTGAAGCCCTTCGGAGGAAGGGGAGGCGGCAAGCCCGACTTCGCCCAGGGCGGCATCCAGGACGTCTCCGCCGAGGACGATGTGCTCAAGGCGCTCCGCGACGCCGTCGCCAAGTCACTCAACTGATTCAGCAAACCCCCGCCCGGCGGTTGTCCGGGCGGGTTCCTTTCCCAGCGTGAAAACCCGTCCCGAATAACGCACACCTTAAGAACAGCGACGGGAATCAGCGGTCCATGGGCGGAATGAGGGTCAACGACCGTCAGATGAAACAGGCCATGAAGAAGATGGGGATCAAGCAGACCTCCATCGACGGAGTGACCGAGGTCGTCATCAGGACCAAGGAGAAGGAGATCGTCATCAGGAACGCTGACGTGATCTGCGTGGAGATGCCGGGATCCAAGAGCTATCAGGTCTCGGGAACCGAGGAGGAGCGCGCCGTCGGAGCCGACGGGGTCGCGAAGCCGACCTTCCCCGAGGAGGATGTCTCCCTGGTCATGTCGCAGGCCAACTGCGACAGGGACAAGGCGATCGCCGCCCTGGAGGCCACGGACGGGCAGCCGGCCGAGGCCATCATCAAAATCATCTCGGAGTGATTCGAATGTGTCTGGCTATACCGGGTAAGATCGTCAGCATCGAGGGCGACATGGGCGATGTCGACTTCGGCGGGGTCATCAGGAAGGCCAACCTCTCCATGGTCGACGCGGAGGTCGGCGAGTGGGCCGTGGTCCACGCCGGCTTCGCCATCCAGGTCATGGACGAGGAGGACGCCCAGGAGACCATCCGCCTGTGGAACGAGGTCCTCGACAACGACGAGGTAAAGTTCTGCTGAATAACCGGAGAGGGGCCGTTAAGGGCCCCTTCCGGGCTTTTTATCGTTTCAGAAATCTCAGTGCTTCTTCTGGATCTTGCCGTCCTTCTTCTGGCGGACGACCGAGGTCCCCTGGTTGGACGCGACCTGCTTGGCGTACGCCTCGGCCTCGGCCTTCGTCTTGAACCTCTTGAGGGCCTTCTGCGCGTTGGCCTTCTTGACCTGCCATCCGCCGTCGGGATGCGGGGACACGAAGTACGCCCCGCCGGACTTGGTCGCGGTCTTGGACTCCTCGGTCGAAGCCTCTGTGGTCTCCTCCACGGGCTGCTCCTCGACGGTCTCCTCGGCCTCGGGCTCGGCAGCTGCCTCGGTCTCGGTCTGTTTCTTTCCCTTCAGGCGGTCTAGTAGTCCCATGCAACCCGAATCCCGCCCGCATTTGATAAACAATGGCACGGATGGGGTCGCAATGAGGCTTCAAGGGAGCATTTCCGGCCCCGATCGGGACCCGGAGGACTGGCCTAAAAGCACCTCATCAGTAATCATTATATACTCGACTGATATCCCATGTTTCGGTATGACGGCCATAGCGGCGGGGCAACACCCGGTCCCTTTCCGAACCCGGAAGTAAAGTCCGCCCGCGTATCTGTCTGTACTGTACTGCGCAAGCGTACGGGAACACAGACACGCTGTCAACCACTTTTTCCATTCCTTCCGACCAGCGCGAGCTCCGTCCGCGCACGCCTGTTGTTTTAATAATAAGACGCGATGGCCCAGGCGATGATACTGATAAAGCTTGGCGGGAGCGTAATCACCGACAAGTCGCAGTACAAGAAGTTCAACAAGGAGCAGGCCTCCAGGCTCTGCCGGGAGATCGCCGAGTCCGGACGTTCCGTGATGATCGTCCACGGCGCCGGCTCCTTCGGACACGTTCTTGCGAAACAATACGCCATCCAGAACGGGCTCGTCGACTTCGCACAGGTGGCCCCTGCCGCCATGGTGCACCACGATGCCATGGAGCTCGGACTTCTCATGACCTCCGAGCTCATGGCCGTCGGCATCCCCGCCGCATCCGTGGCCCCGGGATCCTGCTTCGTCATGGAGGACGGGAGGATCATAGTCAACGACGAGGAGGCCCTCCGCAGGCTGGCCCACATCGGGATCATGCCCGTGATGTTCGGCGACGTGGTGATGGACCGCAAGCAGGGATTCGCGATAGTTTCCGGGGACCAGCTCATGGAGGTCATGGCCCGGATGTTCAAGCCCGAGAGGATCGTCTTCGTCTCGGACATCGACGGCCTCTACGACAGCAACCCCAAGACCAACCCGGACGCGAAGCTCATCCCGGAGGTCACCCCCGAGGTTCTGGCGAACGTCTCGTCGGAGGAGGACGTCGCGGACGTCACCGGCGGTGTCCGCGGGAAGATGGAGGCGATGCTGAGGATGTGCTCCCCCGAGAGGGACTGCGTCCTCATGAACGGGACCGTCCCCGGAAGGCTGCTGGAGCTGCTGAAGGGGAACGAGGTGACCTGCACGGTCGCCAGGATGTGATGCCATGTCACAGCTGATCAGGAACAGGAAAGCGGACCACATCGACATCTGCGTGAACGAGAGGATCGCCCCGGGGCACTGCTACTGGGACGACGTCAGGCTCGTCCACAACGCCCTTCCCGAGATCGGGATGGACGACATCGACACATCATGCACGCTCTTCGGGAGGAGGCTGGAGTTCCCCCTCATCGTGACCGCCATCACCGGCGGTTTCCCGGGAGCGACAAAGATCAACTCCAACATCGCCGAGGCCTGCGCGGAGCTCGGCATAGGCATGGGCATCGGGAGCGAGAGGGCCGGGGTGACGGGCGTGTGCCCGGAGAGCTACTCGGTCGTCAAGGACTTCGACGTTCCCCTCGTGATAGGCAACGTCGGCGCCCCGCAGCTCGTGCCCCAGGGCAGCAAGGACCTCTTCAGCTCCGAGATGGTCGGACAGGCCAGGGAACTCATAGACGCGGACGTCGTCGCCATCCACCTGAACTTCCTCCAGGAGGTCGTCCAGCCGGAGGGCGACACCAACGGCGCCGGCGTCAGGGATGCGATAAGGGCGCTCGCGCGCGAGCATCCGATAATGGTCAAGGAGACCGGCGCCGGGATCTCCCGCGACGTCGCGGAGAGGCTCAAGGGCATCGGCATCCTCGGAATAGACGTCGCCGGCATGGGAGGCACCAGCTTCTCCGCCGTCGAGCTCTACAGGGCCATGCAGGCCGGGGACGACGTCCGCACCAACATGGGCGAGACGTTCTTCGACTGGGGAATACCGTCGCCCGCGTCCGTCGTCGAGACGGTCGGCTGCGGACTCCCGGTCATCGCGTCCGGCGGCATCCTCGACGGGACCCACGTCGCCGCGGCCATCTCGCTCGGAGCGTCCTGCGGCGGAGTAGCCAACGCCGTGCTCAGGGAGGCCACCCAGTCGGCCGAGGCCGTGAAGGCCAAACTCACAGTAATCAGGGAGGAGCTCAGGGCGGCCATGCTGCTCACGGGCTGCAGGGACGTGAAGACGCTGTCCAAGGCGCGCCACGTCATCCTCGGTGAAACCAGACAATGGATTGATGCGCTATGATAGACGCCAAGGAATATCTCAAGAAGACGTCCGCCGAGCTCGACGGACCCATAAAGAGCTACATCGGGAACGAGGAGCCCTCCAACCTCATGGAGGCCTCGAAGCAGTACCCCTACCGCGGCGGAAAGAGGATGAGGCCCGCCATGGCCGTCGCCTGCTGCGGCGCCGTCGGAGGGGACAAGTCCAAGGCGGTGCCCCTGGCGGTCGCCGTCGAGTACATCCACAACTTCACCCTGGTCCACGACGACCTCATGGACGGGGACGAGGCCCGCAGGGGAATGCCCACGATCCACGTGACATACGGCATGCCCACCGCCGTCCTCGCCGGGGACGCGCTGTTCGCCAAGGCGTTCCAGATCATCTGCGACCTCGATGTTCCGGCCGACAGGATGAGGGATGCCCTGCGCTACGTCAGCCAGGCCGTCTGGGACCTCGCACGCGGCCAGCAGATGGACGTCAACAACGAGGGGCAGATCGTCTCCGAGGAGGTGTACCTGGAGACCATCAAGCTGAAGACCAGCGTCCTGTTCGCCGCGGCCGCCGCGGGCGGTGCCGTCATCGGAGGCGCCGACGCCAAGACCGTCGAGGCCATCCACGACTACGCCATCGAGACCGGTCTGGGATTCCAGATCTTCGACGACTACCTCGGAATCATGGGCGACCCCGCCAAGACCGGCAAGTCCAACTCCAACGACATCAGGAAGGGCAAGTGCACCGTGATGGTCACCCACACCATCGCCGCCCTGAAGGACCAGCCCGCCAAGCTCGACGAGTTCAAGTCGATCCTCGGCAGGATGGACGCCACCGAGGAGGAGTGCGCCCGCGCCAAGCAGATCATGATCGACGCCGGGTCCATCGACTACGCCATGGACATGGCCAGGCAGAAGGTCGAGGGCGCCATCGAGAGGATCTCCTTCCTCCCCGACGGCGAGGACAAGGAGTTCATGGTCTCCCTCGCCAGGTACGCTATCGACAGGGAGCTCTGAAGGCTCCCTTCAAAAAACCCCTTAGAAACCTTTTTCCAGCCTTTTCAAGCGTCCTCTATGCCGTTCTCGACGATGCGGTAGTAGGCGCTCTTTCCCTCGGGCAGGCTCCTGTGCTTGACGATGACGGCCTTCCTGCGGCCGTTGTCCAGCTTCTCCAGCCTGAGGATGGTCTTGGCGTTGTGGTTCAGCGCGTGCCCGCCCAGGAACTCGACCCTGCCGCTGGTGATGTTGGAGTACACCTGCGACGTCACGACGATGGCGACGTCGTTCTTCCTGGC
This sequence comes from Thermoplasmata archaeon, assembly GCA_030539565.1. GTDB lineage: Archaea > Thermoplasmatota > Thermoplasmata > Methanomassiliicoccales > Methanomethylophilaceae > Methanoprimaticola. Next base: position 7,949 of record JAUNYA010000018.1, read on the forward strand.
GATCTCCAGCAGCATCTCGGTCTCCTTGACGAACTCGGTGCGCGCCTTGGGATCGTCGTGCCTCAGGCGGTAGAACATGGTGAGCGAGTCGATCACTATGAGCGAGACCACGCCGTTCTCGGCCAGCTTCCCGGTCTTCTCGATGCGGTCGGTCTGCTCCTCCAGGCTGTGGACCTGGGAGATCAGCAGGCCCTTCATCACGTCGGAGTCCTCGCCGAACACCTGGAGCAGCCTCTCCGACGAGAGGCCCTCGTTGTCGATGTAGGCGACCTTCCCGCCGCTCCCGATGACCGCCCTGGCGGCCTGGAGGCACACGTTGGTCTTGCCGGCCCCGGCCTCCCCGTAGAAGAGCGTGACGCATCCTGACTCGATCCCGCCTCCCAGGAGGCGGTCGAACTTGGGACAGTCGAGGGGTATCCGGGCCACGGACGTCCAATGTTGAACGTCGTTAAATACTGTTGTAGAAGGGAGGGGAGGAACCCCCTCCGGTTTGAGTGTCAGTCTTCCTTGCCGAGGGTGTCGTTGCCGTCCTCGTCGATGGTCCTGCCCTCGACTCCGGCGATGTCGTCCACGCTGTGGCTGACGCCGGTCTGCACGACCTCGCCCTTCGTCGCGTAGTACCCGATGGCCAGGATCCCGTACGCGATGTACGCGACGATCGCGATGATCACGATGGCGACGATCGCCAGGAGCAGCACGTTGACGAGCTCCTCCATGAACCCGGGCTGCGAGACCGCCCAGATGACGGCGACCGCCAGCACGACGATCAGCACCCCGATGGCCACGAGGCCCATCGCGGACTTGCCGGTGGGCTTCGTCTCGGTCCTCATTCCCCTGTCCTCCATGCCGATCACCTCAGCTGGAGGGCTGCGGCATGTACGGGTACAGCGCCATCGCCAGGTCGCCGAGCGTCATGGACTGGAGCACGACCCTGCCGGGTCCGGTCAGCGTCGTGACGAACAGGCCCTCGCCGCTGAACAGCGCGTTCTTCACCCCTCCGATGGAGGAGATGTCGTAGGCCACGGTGTCCTGCCAGGCGACCGCGTGGGAGGTGGACACCTTGATGATCTCGCCGGGAGCCAGGTCCTTCACGACGAAGTCGCCGCATCCGCAGACGAAGGCGATGCCGTTCCCGGAGAGCTTCTGGATGATCAGGCCCTCGCCGCCGAACAGGGCGGAGGAGAGCTTCTTCTGCATGGCCATCTCCAGGTTGACGCCCATCTCGGACGCCAGGAACCCGGTCTTCTGGACGAACCAGCCGCCCTTGGAGATGTCCAGGTCCATGATCTTCCCGGGCGCGGGGTGCGACAGACCGATCACACCGTTCCCGTCGGCCTTGTACTGGACCAGGAAGAGCGACGCGCCGGTCAGCGAGCGTTTGATGCTCGCCCAGGCCCCGCCGCTGGCCTTGGCCTCGAGCGTCACGTTGCCGGTCATGTACGCCATGGCGCCGGAGACCGACTGGATCATCTCCCCGGCCCCGATCTCGACGTTCAGCATCTGGAGGTTGTCCCCCGTGATAGTGTACTTCATCGGAGTGCGAACCAACCCCGGAGTTGATAATGGGTGCGATTGGCCGTTTCGAAATGCGTTGGAACGGTCATTCTTGAATACCCGCAGGGCCATCGGCCATGCATGACAGGTGCGGCGGTCGGTGCGGAGGCGACGGTGGAGCCCGTGGAATTCCTGGGGCGCGGCGCGGTGGAGAAGGTCCGCCCGCCCAAGTCCTACCGCCTCCCGGAGATAGACTCCCGCATCCGCTCGTCCCGCACCAGGAGCGAGGCGCGCATCCTCCACGAGGCGAGGCAGGCGGGCGTCCGCACCCCATGCGTCTACGACCTCGATCTCTCGAGATGCTCCATCGTGATGGAGCGCATCGAGGGCCCCACGGTGAAGTCCCATCTGGACTCCCACCCGGAGGACGCCTCCAGAATCTGCAGGGAGATCGGCAGGACCGTCGCGAAGCTCCACTCCGCGAACATCTGCCACGGGGACCTCACCACCTCGAACATGATCCTCTGCTCCGACGGAACCGTCTGCCTCATCGACATGTCGATGGGGAGGACCCGCGCGGAGCTGGAGGACATCGGGGTCGACCTGAGGCTGCTGGAGCGGGCGTTCTCGTCCGCCCACGTGGACCTGCCGGACGCCTTCTCAGAGCTCATGGACGAGTACTACTCGCACATAGCGAACCCGAAGGCAGTGGCCAAGAAGCTCGAGGACATCAGGAACAGGGGAAGGTACACATGAGGCTCAAGGTAATCACGTCGAATCCGGGCAAGGTAAGGGAGTATCAGAAGGAGCTCGGGGACTACGGCATCGAGATGGAGCACCTCCGCCACCCCTACGACGAGGTCCAGACCTCCGATCTCGAGGAGGTCGTGAACAAGGGAATGGATGCGATCATAGCAGAGGGCATCCGCGACTTCATCGTGGACGACTCCGGGCTGTTCGTGGACGCCCTGAAGGGCTTCCCGGGAGTGTGGTCCGCCTACGCCCAGAAGACCATCGGCAACCCCGGGATCCTCAAGCTGATGGACGGCGTCGAAGACCGCGGCGCCGAGTTCAGGTGCTGCATCGGCTGCGACATCGACGGGAAGCGCATCGTCGTCACCGGGATCTGCAGAGGAGTTATCACAAACGAGGAGCGCGGAACCGACGGATTCGGCTTCGACCCCATATTCTCGCACGACGGCCAGCGCACGTTCTCGGAGATACCGCTTGACGAGAAGAACGCGGTGTCCCACCGCGGCAATGCCGTGAGACTCCTCATCGAAAGATTGAAGGAAGAGGGCCTCATTAGCTGAGGCCCCCTGGAAAACTAAAGGCGGCCGTCCTCAGAGATGGAACGGCTCGTTGGTGAAGAGGATGCAGAGTCCCAGCGCCAGCACCAGGAACATCAGGTAGTTGGCCAGCATGGACCTGGTCTCGATCATGTCCATCCTGAACTTCATGAGGGCCAGGATCCTGTTCAGGGAGAAGCACACGGCGAACGAGAGCACCGTGGCGATGATCCATCCGTACCCGTCGATCCAGTCCGTGATGACCGCACCGACGATCCCGACGATGATCGCCAGGACCATGACGGCTATGAAGATCTTGGACATGTAGATGTCCTTGAGGATGAACTCCCTCTCGTTGAACTCGGTGGGAGTGAACTCGTACTCCTCCTCGGGCTGCTCGACTATCCGCCTCTTCTTCTTGGCCATCGCGTCCGCATCCTTGGTTTCACTTATAAATGCTTTCTAACACACCCGCGTACATCACGCGCGGGTGAACTCGCCCTTCGAGTGCTTCAGCGCCTCTATGACGGGCAGGGGCTTGCCGAGCAGGAACGTCTCCAAAGCTCCGCCGCCGGTGCTCACGTAGGAGAAGCGGTCGGCGAGGTCGAACCTCTCCGCCGCACCGCCGGTGTGGCCTCCGCCGATGACGGACTGCCCGCCGCTGTCGACCATGGCGGTCATCATGATGCGGGTCCCGACCTCGAAGCCGTCCTTCTCGATCATGCCGGCGGGGCCGGACATGAAGCTGGTCTTGGAGGAGACAATGACCTTGCGGAACTTCTCCGCCGAGGCGTCCCCTATGTCCAGTGCGGGCTCGTCGGTGGGCAGGTCGCCGATGTTCACGGAGATGCGCTTCCCGTCCCTCTCCACGGCCACGTCGACCGGGAGGAGGACCCTCTGGCCGTACGTGGACAGGATGTCCTTCGCGGCCTGCAGGTTCTCGGGGGTCAGCTCGTCCTTCAGGACCCTCTTGCTGGCCTCGCCGATGTCGACTCCGCGAGCCAGGAGATATGCGTTCCCGACGAGCCCCACCAGGATGACGGTGTCCGCCATCCCGCTCCCCAGGACGCGGTCGATCATCTCGGACACGTCGCCGAACTTGGCGCCGCCCAGGATGAACACCGAGGGCCTGCGGGGGTTGCCGAAGATCGCCTCGAGGGCGTAGATCTCCTTGGCCATGAGCCTGCCCGATGCCGAGGGCACCTTGGGCTCGAAGCCCACGAGGGAGCACTGGGAGCGGTGCGCCGCGCCGAAGGCGTCGCACACGTAGAAGTCGATTAGAGGGGCCAGAGTCTGAACGATCTCGCCCTCGGAGTGCTTCATCATGTCCCCCTTTGCGGTCTCGCTGTCCAGCTCCCTGACGTTGCCCAGGAGCAGGACGGAGCCCGGCTGGAGGTTCCTGATCGCCTCCACGGCCTTCTCTCCGATCACGTCGTCCACGTAGGACACGGGGATGGCCAGGTGCTTGGACAGGAGCTCGGCGTGCTGCTCCAGGGGGATGAAGTCCCATCCGCCCTTGCGGCTCTGGTGCGCGAGCATAACGACCTTTGCGCGCTTCCCGACCAGCTCCCTGACGGTGGGGACGATCCTCCTGATCCTCGCGTCGTTGACGATGCGGAGGGTCTGCTTGTCCAGGGGGCAGTTGATGTCCACCCTCAGGAGGACGGTCCTGTCCCTGTAGTCGAAGTCCTCGAGGGTGTTGAACTGCTTCTCCATGGCGATCACTGCCTTCCGATGCCCATCGCCGCGTCGGTCTTCGCCACGGACTCGGCGGGGTCCTGGACCATCTTGCACATGGACCTGACGCAGTCCACGTTCTCGGGGACCACATCGGACTCCTGGTGGACCGCCTGGTAGTAGTAGAGGGTGCTTCCCACCACTTTCACACCGTCCTCCCAGACGACGATCTCGTACATGTCGGAGCGGTCCCTGCCGAGGTCGCGGGCCAGCTCCATGACCTGGGGCGTGGACTTGATGCCGTCGGAGCTCCTGACGAGCCTGACCCTGGGGGAGGACCTCATGATGTCCAGGACCTCCTCGGTGGTGGTCTCGCGGGAGAGCTGCGCCACGACGGTCTGCACGTGCATCAGGGTCGTGGACGCCTTGACGGCCATGGTGTTGATGTTGAGCCAGGGCATGACGCTCTGCACGTCGGGCCCGTGGTGGGTGGGGAGCTTCACGGAGGGCTCCAGGCCGTTGACCGGCCCGGTCTTCGCGTCCCCGGGGTCCGCGGCGCGGCGGACGATGGTGACGAACGCGTTCTGGACCTTGATCGCCTTGTCGATCGGGTAGAGCGTCCTCAGGAGCGCGGTGGTGTTGCAGGAGACGACCCTGGAAAGCTGCGCTCCCCATGACTCCGCGTAGTTGGCGGTGGAGTTGAACGAGATGCCGGTGAGGCTGTGCTCCTCCCCTCCCTGGAAGATCGCCTTGACGCCGGCGGCCTTGTACATGTCCCTGTAGTACTCGCCCACGTTGCCGGGGGTGCAGTCCACGACGATGTCGACCTTGCCGAGCATGTCCTTCACGGTGCCGGAGATGGGGACCCCCGCCTTGGCGAAGGCCTCGACGCTCTCCTCGGGGACGTACAGGCCGTACCCCTTGGACAGGGCGTCCTTCGCCTCGTAGTTCGGACGCGTCTTCGTCACACCGACGAGCTCCATGTCGTCCTGTTTGGCGATGGCGGTCGCCACCCTCTTGCCTATCGTGCCGTAGCCGTTGACTCCAACCCTGACCTTCGACATCTTACAAACCTGGTACCGCGCATGGGAGGGCCCGTTTATTAGGGTTGTGCGGAGGCGTCTCCGTCACGATTATAAGACGAGCGGGCGATGCCAGCGCTCGGAGGAATGAGAATTAGAGGCACGGAAGCGCTCCTGACCATGCTGGAGGAGAGAGGCGTCGACACGATCTTCGGGTACCCCGGGGGAAGCGTCCTCTCCATCTACAACGAGCTGCTCGACTCGGACATCAGGCATGTCCTCGTCAGGCACGAGCAGTGCGCCGCCCACATGGCGGACGGATACGCGAGGGCCAAGAACGTGCCGGGCGTCTGCCTGGCGACCAGCGGCCCCGGGACCACCAACCTCGTCACCGGCGTGGCCACCGCGTACGCGGACTCCGTCCCGATGATAGCGCTCACCGGCCAGGTCGCCGCGGGATCCCTCGGGCAGGGCGCCTTCCAGGAGGTCGACGCCTACAGCCTGCTGATGCCCATCACCAAGCACAGCTACAGGGTCCTGGACGTCGACAGGCTGCCCCACGCGATAAGCGAGGCCTGGGACATATGCCAGATGGGCAGGAAGGGCCCCGTCCACATCGACATGCCGGTCGACCAGATGGGCAAGGAGCTGGACTCCAGCCTGATCAGGGAGAGGTACGGCGTCAAGCCCCTCGGCGAGGACCTCGCCGGGCTGCACGAGGCCGTCATGTGGATCCGCGAGTCCGAGAGGCCGCTCATCCTCGTCGGCGGGGGCGCCATGGACGCCTCGGACGAGGTCATGGAGCTCGCCAGGCTCATGGACGCGCCGGTCGTCAACACCCTGATGGGGATGGGCGTCGTGCCTTCATCGTACGCAATGAACATGGGCCCGCTGGGACTCCACGGGAGACTGGCAGCGATAGAGCTGTCCGCCGACGCGGACCTCATCATATCCATCGGAAGCAGGTTCTCCGACAGGACCTACAGCCCCCACGACCGCATGAGGGAGGGCAGGGTCATCCACATCGACGTGGACGCGACGGAGTTCGGCAAGCACAGGCACTCCTGCGTCAACCTCCAGGCTGACGCCCGCAAGGCGATCCGCGCTCTGATATGCGCACTGGGATCCAAGCCCCTCAGGTGGGAGCAGTGGTCCGACCGCGCCAGGAAGCTGAAGGCCGACTCGTACATAGCGCCGGACAACGACGCGGTCCCGATCAAGCCCCAGAGGGTCATGCAGGAGATCAACTCCCTGCTGGACGACGACACCATCGTCACGACGGACGTCGGCCAGAACCAGATGTGGGCGATGCACTACCTGAACATCGAGCACCCCAGGCAGTTCATCACCTCCGGCACGTTCGGGACCATGGGCTTCGGCCTCCCCTCGGCCATCGGCGCCAAGGCTGCCAGGCCGGACAAGAAGGTCATGACGATCACCGGCGACGGAGGCCTCCAGATGGTCATCCAGGAGCTCGCCACGTCCGTCGCGGACAGGCTGCCGGTCACCATCGTCCTGCTCAACAACGGATGCCTGGGGATGATCAGGCAGATGCAGAAGCACTACTGGGGCGGCAGGTACAGCGCCGAGGAGCTCGGCGCCGACCCGGACTTCGTCACCGTCGCCAAGGGATTCCACGCGAAGGGCGTCCGCGTCGAGAGGCCGGGCGAGATCCGCGGCGCGATCAAGGATGCGCTGGAGTCCGACGTCACCACCATCGTCGAGATCATGGTCGACCAGCAGGAGGACATCCTCCCGATGCTCCCCATGGACCCCAGGATCCCGATCATCAAGGGCGACTGCCACTTCTGATAAACCCTATCCAAGAGGGGGCTCCGCCCCCTCGCCCTTCCTTCTCCCGATGCCGTATTATAGTTGCGATGCGATATCCGATTGGATGTTCGGGAGTCGCTCCCCTACCGCGGAAGCGGCGAGACGCAGCATCGGACAGTTAGTGAAGCGGATTGGGCGCAGTATCAAATATCCCGTGAGAGTGAGTAGGAAGCATGTCATTGATAGGAGCGAAATACTTCAGCGTCAGACGCTACTACACAGCCCTGATTCTGACGACGATCACGTCCATGTTCGCGGGAGAGGTGGCTGTAGCTGTATTCTGCAGGATCGACCCTGCACTGTGCCTTACAGCTGGCCTGGTGTGCGGAATCGCCGTGGCCACATCGATAATCTGGCTCGGCGGTCACACAATACGCGGTTACATGGAGGCCCCCAACGCCAGGACCCGCCACAGGTGATCGCGTGGCATTCACGGAAATTGCCCTGGAAGAGGCCATGCAGAGGATGCAGGCCATCAGGAACATCAGGAACTCGTTCATGGTCACGGTGTGGATAAGTGTCGTGGCAATCACGATCTCGGCAGCCAGCATGGGATTGTCGCTACCGTCCATCGCATCCATCGTGACATCGGTCGTGATGATGGGTGTCGTGATTCCCCTATTCCTCTCCAGTATGAGCGACAAATACGCCCGCAGAGAGTATGTGGAGCTCCTGGTCACGGCCGCGATGACCGAGTTCATGGAGGAGAATCTGAGAAGCGACACCCTCATCCTGGACTGCGACCACGGTTACGAGCTGATGACGATGCTGTACAGGGACACGAACCTGGAGCCGGAGGAGATGTACCGGGGGATCTCCGACGCATCTGTCAGACTGGGGACCGACATCTTCCTCCGAGCACGCGGTCGCGCCTGCGGTATTATTTTAAATATGGCGCCAATCCGACAGAGCGATACCATGAAGGGTACGAAGGCTCTGGTCACAATGCTCGAGAGGAAGGGGGTCGACACCGTTTTCGGGTACCCCGGCGGAAGCGTCATCCCGATCTACGACGAGCTGTACGACTCGGGCCTCCGCCACATCCTCGTGAGGCACGAGCAGTGCGCCGCGCACATGGCGGACGGGTACGCCCGCGCCAGCGGCAGGCCCGGAGTCTGCCTGGCCACCAGCGGGCCCGGGGCGACCAACCTGGTCACCGGGATCGCGACGGCATACGCGGACTCGGTCCCCATGATAGCGCTCACCGGCCAGGTCGGCGTCGGGTCCCTGGGACTCGGCGCGTTCCAGGAGGTCGACGCCTACAGCCTCCTCATGCCCATCACCAAGCACAACTTCAGGGTCCTGGACGTCAACAGGCTCCCCCACGCCGTCAAGGAGGCATGGGAGATCTGCCAGACCGGCAGGCCCGGACCCGTCCACATCGACATGCCCGTGGACCAGATGAACGCGTCAATCGACGAGTCCCTCCTGGACGAGAAGTACTACACCAAGCCCCCGGCGGAGGACCTCAGCGCCCTCGAGGAGGCCGTCCAGTGGATCCGCGAGGCCAAGCGCCCGGTCATCCTCTGCGGAGGCGGCGCGATCAACGCGTCGGACGAGGTCATGGCCCTTTCCAGGCGCCTGGGCGCCCCTGTGGACACCACCCTCATGGGGATGGGCGTCGTCCCGTCCTCCTACGAGCTGGCCATGGGCCCCCTGGGCATGCACGGCAGGCTCGCGGCCCTGGAGATGATGAACTCCGCCGACCTGATCATCTCGATAGGCAGCAGGTTCGCCGACAGGACGTACGGGAAGAGGTGCAGGATGCAGGACCCCGCGGGCCGCGTCGTCCACATCGACATCGACGCGACCGAGTTCGGCAAGCACGGGCACCCCAGCGCCAACCTCCAGTGCGACTGCGCCAAGGCGGTCAGGATGATCCTCGAGCGCCTCGGCACCGCCTCCGTGTCCGGGGACTGGACCGCACGCGCGAAGGACGCGAAGCACCGCTGCGCCTGCGACCCCGTGCCCGGCAGCGTCCCCATAGCGCCGCAGACGGTCATGCACGAGCTCAACGCCATCCTCGACGAGGACACCATCGTGACGACCGACGTGGGCCAGAACCAGATGTGGGCGATGCACTTCCTCAACATCGAGCGCCCCAGGCAGCTCCTCTCGTCCGGAACGTTCGGCACGATGGGATACGGCCTGCCCTCCGCCATCGGGGCCAAGGCGGCCATGCCGGACAAGCACGTCATCGCCATCACCGGCGACGGCGGGTTCCAGATGGTCATGCAGGAGATGACCACCTCCATCGCGGAGGACCTCCCGGTGACCGTGGTCCTGCTGAACAACGGCACGCTCGGGATGGTCAGGCAGTGGCAGAAGCTCTTCTGGAACGAGAGGTACTCGGCGACCACGCTGAAGTGCGACCCGGACTTCGTGAAGATGGCCGAGGCCTTCGGGGCCGAGGGCATCCGCGTGGAGAGGCCCGGCGAGATCGGAGACGCGCTCAGGAAGGCCAGGGACTGCGGCAGGAGCTGCATCGTCGAGATCATGGTCGACCCCGAGGAGCACGCGCTCCCGATGATCCCCGCCGACCCCAACGCGGCGATGGTCAGGGGAAGATGCGGGTACGTGCTTCCCCAGTGACCCGAAGGACCGGTCGAATCCGTTATTACCTAGGCGGTCGGTGACCCCGGCATGGATCTGGAGCAGCAGGTGCTGGAAAGGATAGTCCCCTCGCCCGAGCAGGTCAGGTCCATCGAGGACAAGGCCGCGAGGCTGAAGGGGCTGGTCGAATCTTACGTCGCAGCCCACGGCATCGACGCCGAGGTCAGGTTCGCCGGCTCGTTCTCCAAGAACACGTACCTGTCCGACCCCGACCTGGACACATTCCTGATGTTCCCGCCGGAGACCAGTCCGGAGGATGTCAAGAGGATCGGCCTCCAGGCCGGCGAGGACATACTCCACGGAGAGCGCATGTTCTCAGACCACCCGTACACCCGCGGCAAGTTCGAGGGCGTGGACGTGGACATGGTCCCGTGCTACCGCATAGACAGCACCGAGCACCTGCTCTCCGCCGTGGACCGCACGCCGTTCCACACCGAGTTCATACGGAACGCGCTGGACGAGGACGGATGCAACCAGGTCAGGCTCCTGAAGAGGTTCATGAAGGGCATCGGCACGTACGGCGCCGAGCAGGACTCCAGGGGGTTCTCCGGGTACCTGTGCGAGCTGATGGTCGTCAAGTACGGGTCGTTCCGCAAGGTCCTGGAGAACGCGTCGAGGTACAGGGACGGCGTGTCCGTGGACATACGCGGGCCCGGACCCCGCATGAAGGCCCCGATGGTGTTCTACGATCCGGTGGACGTCCGCAGGAACGCCGCATCCGCCGTTCACCTGGACACCCTTGCGAGGTTCATAGTCGCGTCCAGGGAGTACCTGAGGGAGCCGAGGATGGAGTTCTTCTTCCCGAACCCCCGGACGCCCATGACGAGGGGGGAACTGGAGGCGAAGGCCGACGCCGACGGCGCCAGGATCGTGGCCGCCGTGTTCCGCAGGCCGGACGCCATAGAGGACAACCTCCAGTCGCAGCTCTGGAAGACGCAGTACGCCCTGGAGAGGAAGCTGGACAACTTCGGGTTCGAGATGCTCAGGGCTGCCCACCGCATGGACGGCGACAGCATGACCGTCGCGTTCGAGGTCGCCCGCGACACGCTGGACTCCGCGTTCAGGCACCGCGGCCCCCCGGTGTGGGTGGACTCGGAGCCCTTCCTGGCCAGGTGGAGGGACAACCCCCACGGCGAGCCGTTCATAGAGGACGGGTGCTGGACGGTCATAGCCGACAGGCAGTACACCTCCGCGGCGGAGATGCTCGGAAGGGAGGCGGCGGTCGCCGGGATCGGCAGGGAGATGGACCCCGGCAGCATGGAGGTCCTGGACCACGCCGAGGCCCTGGAGAGGGTCGACGCGGGGCTGCTGACGGAGCTGCTGGACCCCCGGTTCCCGTGGGAGAACCGAGCGAAGGATTATTAATCCGTCAGCCAATCGGCGCCCACTGGGCCTGTGGGCTAGCTTGGTATACTTGTGGCTTTGGGAGCCATTGACCCCGGTTCAAATCCGGGCAGGCCCACTTCCAACTTCGTCTTTTTAAGTCTTTTAAATACGATTTTCGGTCCGGACCGTATGACTCTCTTATACTTCTGAGTTGGAATCGAAACTTGATTCGAAGTGGACCCACCACTTTCGGGTCGAGCGAAACTTGAGCTTCTTTGATTTCATTGGACGGATTCGGACGCCGCCTGATTCTTTATCCTGAATACATCCTCGAGAACCTTGCTCTCGCGGAAGTTTGCGTAGTACTTCTGAGTGGTTTCGAGTCCGTCGTGGCCCATGATGGAAGAGACGAGATCCTATGGATACCCCTTGTAGAGGATCCTCGGTTACAGGACCTGGATCTCCTGGAGAGCAGCGGATGCATGTTCGTGATCCGCTACATCTACGCCCATCCGGGCGCGAACAAATCGATGATCACATGCAGCGGCGGGACCAGAGCGTCCAGCAAGATCCGCAGCCTAGACAAGCTGGTGAAGATCGGCCTGGTGGACCCCGAGCCCGGCGTGGGCAACGAGATCCTCTACTACCTGACGGCCGACGGGGAGAGGATCGCGAAGCACCTGAACGAGATATCAGACATCTCGAGGAGCACTGCGGCAACCTCATCGAGGACGGGACGATCTACATCGACCCTAAAGCCGTCGAGATCCTCAGAGAGTACAACAGGCAGAAGAATTCGGACCAGGACACTGGCAGCGACGATGAGAACCGAAACGGCCGAACAGCTACTGAGATGCCTTCTCGAAAACTCCGCCGTCGACAGAGGCCGGATGTTCATCCCCTGTCCGACGGCTTCCACTTCTCGATGCGCCGCACGGCCTGGCCATCGGGGGTTTTGACAAGATATTCCACAGACTCCAGCATCAGGCCCATCCTGAAGAGCTTCCTCTTGACCTGCGATACGGACATGTCGATCCCGTAGTTCTCCCTGATGTAATCCGCCACATCCTCGGTGCTCATGCCGTTCTCGCATGCGGCATCGGCGACACTCCGCATCTCCTCCGCATCCATGCGGGGCGATGATTTGGCGTTCAGCGCCCTCAGCCCTTCGATGCCGGACTCGTTCCATGCGGACTGCCAATTGTAGCCGGTCTGCAGATTCACGCGGAGGAGCTTCGTCGCCGTGATCATGGTCATGCCCAGATACCTGTATCTGACGAGCTCCAGCTGCTTCTTCAGGAGAATGTCGTTCCAGGCCCTGCTGGTGCCATCGAGCCCGTCGATCTCCTGCTCCAGGAATTCAATCGGAACGGCCTTCCTGATCTGAATGGTCTCTGTCCTGGCCATGCATCAAAACCCCTGACGGACTCATCCTGAATGCCGCACATCAAGACATGGAGCCCAAGCTGCCGTCAGGCCACATCCCCATTCCGGAACCTGGAGGAGAATGAGATCCAAACCACCCAGGCCACAAGCATCACGACCACTACGATGGCGGCGACCATCATGGCCGTGGATGGTACGGACACAAGGCTCGCGACGGCATACGACGCAAAAGACAGGAGAGATGTGGCAAACATGCATATGCCCGTTGAAGAGGTTACAGCCTCTATATCGAACCGGTTCAGCTCTTCCAGGCTCATCGTCGAGAACCCCGACATGAATCCATAATGACCAAGATACGTGACAACGGCAATGGCTAGGAACACAGCACTGACCACCAGTGCGATGACTGTATAGGGTTCCTGTTCCCGGATCAGCATGAATGCGGCGATTACGGCCACGATTGCCCAGACTATGCACATCGCGCTGACACCGCGCCTCCTCTCGTAGAATATGGACATAGACACCACCATCTTTAAGTCGGATCTCCGACACCCTGCGGAACCCCGTTCCACATTGACAGAGCTTGACACCAGATTATATACAATTATTCTATTTGAAATAATTTCTAAATTACAGAATAATTATTTAAAAATGACATAAATCGACCTCGACGATTGGTTTTGTTCCCGAGTTTGACACATGTTGCAACGTCACGGACGCGGGGGGACGTGCACAAGATGGGGCCGCACTCCCACCTGCCCGATGGTTCCGTATATCCGCACATGCTATCCGGGAACGCATCGGTATCGGATAACTGTGTATACTGTGTATATACAGT
>JAUNYA010000019.1 GCA_030539565.1 Thermoplasmata archaeon
ATAATTAGGATTATCATAATTACAATTATATTGAATTTGAACACTGGGTGCCGAGGAAAGGCAGGCATAAATCCGCCGTCGGCATCCCCCAGGCGATGAGGAAGAGGGACCTGGAGATATGCCTCGAGCGCGTGGCGGGGTTCTCGGAGCCGGATCCGGCGATGGAGCAGTACATGACGCCCGCCCGCATCGCCGCCGACATCATCTTCGAGGCGTACCGCCGCGGGGACATAGCGGACCTGAAGGTCATGGACCTGGGGTGCGGGACCGGCATGCTCTCGATAGCCTCCTGGCTCGCCGAGGCCGGCATGGTAGTCGGGTACGACGCGTCGGAGGCCGCCCTCTCGGTAGCGCGCTCCAACGCCGAGGCGCTGGGCGCCGAGGTGGAGTTCAAGCTCTCGGACATCCGCTCGGTGGACGAGGGCGCCGACACCGTGGTCATGAACCCGCCCTTCGGATGCCAGAGAGCGCACGCAGACCGCCCATTCCTGGAGAAGGCGCTGGCACTGTCGGACTGCGTGTACTCGATCCACATGGCGGAGACCATCGACTTCGTCGAGTCCTTCTGCGAGGCCCGCGGCAAGTCCGTCTTCTGGCGTAGAACATATAAGTACGAAATCCCGCATTTGTTCTCGTTCCATACAAGAGCTAGTCAGACCGTCGAGGTCGCGGCGGTCGGCATAAGGTGATTCCCAATGACTTCCAGATTCGTTATGCCCGGCGACGAGGTCGCCATAGAGGAGGAGTACGCCGCCGGAGAGGGCACTTTCGCCGAGGACGGCACCGTCTACGCCTCGCAGGTGGGGATCCTCACCCTGGACGACGACGAGTGCGTCGCCACGGTCGAGTCCTCCAACCCGCCCAACGTCCTGAAAAAGGGCGACATCGTCTACGCGGTGGTCGCCGACATCAGGAAGACCATGGCCACCGCCGACGTGGTCGCCAAGGAGGGCACGGACAGGACCGTGGGAGGCGAGACATACGCCACCCTCCACGTGTCCAAGATCTCCCCCAAGTACACCGACGAGGTCGACAAGGAGCTCCGCAAGGGGGACTACATCCGCGCCCTCGTCACCGAGACGAAGCCCTCGCTCCAGCTCACCACGAAGGACGCCCATCTCGGATGCATCAGGGCCCTGTGCTCCAAGTGCAAGACCGAGATGGTCCGCAAGGGCGACGGCCTGTTCTGCAAGGAGTGCAAGTACTCCATGCCCAGGAAGCTCGCCGACGACTACGGCGACGTCAAACTCTGAATTGCTTTTCCGGCCGCCCCGTCAGAAGCCGCGCCTGGTGTAGAAGGCGGGGCAGGCCTCTATCTCATCCCTGTCGTACAGCATGTCCATGGACACGCGGTCGATGTACATCGCCTGGATCTTGGAGATGTAGAGGAAGTTCTTCCCTATGGGGATCTTGATGTCGGTGTCCTTGGGCGCCTTGACCTTGGTCGTGACGAGCGCCGGACCGGCGCATGCGGTGCAGACGCGGTAGTCGCGGCCCTGCGACAGTATCATCTGCCTGACGTCCTCGTCAACCTGGATTTCCATGGGTGCGGAAATTCTAACGCCGTTTATTAGAATATTGTTGGGAATTTCGCCCAGATGTGTAAGGCTCTCCCAGGAAGGCCGACACCGCGGCGGGGATGTCGCTGCAGAGCATCGCGTTGAGGTCCATCGACACGGCCCTCCTGTCCAGGATGGCCGCCACTCCGCGGTCCGTCTCGGAGCGTATCAGGCGGCCGATAGACTGGCGCATCTTGCGCGTGGCCGGGATCGCCACCACATGGCGTCTCCCGTTGCCGAAGCGGGCGTCGTAGTAGCGCTCCATCGCCCTCAGCTTGGCGGTAGGCTTGGGGAACGGTATGCCTATGAGCACCGCGAGCTCCAGCGCCTTGTCCGGGAAGTCCAGGCCCTCGCTGATCCTCCCGCCGGTGACGCAGAACAGGACACTTCCCTCGGAGGTCTTGAAGCGGCCGAAGGTGTCCATGAGCTCGTCCTGGGGCATCCCCCTGCGCTCGAAGTACACGTCGCGGCCCAGCTGCTCCACTATGCCCTCGTCGATCATCCTGTCCATCAGGCCGTACGAGGGGAAGAACACGGCCGTGTTCACCCGTACGGAGAGCACCGTGTCCAGGAGCATGGACTTCAGCGTCCGGTAGTTCTCCTCCAGGAACCTCTCCTCGTACTTCATCGACACTTTGTCAGTGTACAGCGTGAGCAGGTTCTCCGCCGGGAAGGCGCATCCCAGGCGCTTCAGGGCCGGCCTCTCCAGTCCGAGTTCTTTAACGAAGTCCTCCAGCGGCTCGAGCGTCCCGGACATGAGCAGAGACGCACGACAGTCGTTGAGGGGCGCCGCCGCCGGCGCGGGATCCATGCAGTAGGACTGGAAGCAGGGGTTGTCGCCGCCGATGACGAGGCGCACGCTGCGCTCGTCGCGGCCGGAGAGCCAGAGCTCCAGGAAGCGCCCCATGTTGCCTATGTACGAGCGGGGGAGCTTGCGGCGCTGCTTCTTCCTCTCCTCGATGATGTCGCCGTAGTCCATCAGGCCGCGGGCTATCCTCGATATGTTCACCGACGTGGTCCCGAGGCGGGTCATCAGCTCCTCCTCGACGAACCCGGGCGGGATGATCCCGTCCTCATCGATCAGGTACTCGCGGACGGCCGCCTGGAGCACCTCCCTCAAGACGGCGGAGATGTCGGTGACCCGGAGGCCCTCATGGATCTCGTTGTCCCCGTGCTCCTTCGCCTCCTTGTCCACGAGCTCCATCGCCCTCAGGCTGTACTCGTAGGTCTGGACCTCGCGCAGGTAGTCAGGAAGGTTGTGCGCCTCGTCCACGACGGCGACCATGCTGCCCGTATCGATCCCCAACCACTCCTCGAAGCGGGTCAGAATCTGGGGCATGAACATGAACGGGTACGATGCGGCGATCACATCGGCGTGCGGGAGGAGGCGCTTCAGGAGCTCGTAGGGGCATATCCCGGCCTCCTCGCACAATGACGCGAGCTCCTCGGGCTCGGGATTCCGCTCCCTGATGATCTGGAGCCAGTGGTCGACTGATACCCCCTCGAGGTTGGCGAAGAACGGGCAGGCGCAGCCCTTCTCGGTCTTGCGCTTGAGCTCGGAGCAGAGCTTCGAGATCTCCTCCGGTGTGCCCGACCGGAGGTCCGGATCGTCCCTCATCATGGGGCAGGAGGCGGCGGACCTGCCCTGGAGCCCGATGCACACCACGCCCCCTATCGCGGAGCACTCGCGTATGACCTGGCTCTGCTGGGACTTGGTGCGTGTGAGGTAGATGACCTTGCCGCCTATGTCCCCGGCCAGCGGGATGGTGCCGGCCAGGGCGGAGACGGTCTTCCCCGTCCCGGTGCCCGCCTCGACGACGGGGCACAGACCGTCCCGGGCGGCCCGGTCTATGAATGAGACCAGGTCCCTCTGCCCGGGGCGGTACTCGTACGGGAAGACGTCCATGTTCAGGCGTCGGAGCCGCGCTGCCAGATGTCGTCGGGCAGCTCGTTGTAGTCGAACTCGGCCGGGGCCGAGGACTCCTGCTCCACGTGGCTCAGGTTCATGAGCTCGGCGATCCTCTCCCTGCGGAACAGCCAGTAGTGGATCCTCCACTCCCTTCCGTCGTACAGGGTGGTCTCCTCCCTCTCGGTGGTGAGTATCCCGGCGTCCTCCAGCATGTAGAACGCGTCCCTGTCCTCGGGCTCCAGGATGTTGTCGATGATCCTGTCGGCGTACCCGAAGAAGTTCAGGACCCTGTGGGCGAGGTCGTAGGCCTCCTCCTCCTCCATGGCCCTGGAGCTGCTGTCGATGCTGTTCTTTATCGCCATCGTCAGGTCGTGGATGGTGATCACGGACATGGGGATCACTCCACCAGGTCCAGGAACTTCACGTCGCTGGTACCGATGGCGGACGCGATCTTGGAGACCGCGTCCTCGGGGATGTTGCTGTCCACGGTGAGGAACATCATGGCGCATCCGCCGTTCCTGGCGACGGTCATCTGGGCGATGTTGACTCCCGCGTCCCCCAGGATGTTGCCCACTGTGCCGATGACACCGGGCTCGTCCCTGTACCTGAGGTACAGGAGGTCGCCGCACATGGGGATGTCGAACGAGAACGCGTCGACGCCGACCAGCCTGGGGACGCCGCCGATGACGGTGCCGCGGATGGAGCGGGTCTTGCCCGCGAAGGTGAACTTCGCCTCGATCACGCTGGAGTAGTCCTTGGCGGTGTCGTTGCTGGTCTCGGCGATCTCGATGCCCTTCTGCTTGGCGACGGGCAGGGCGTTGATGATGTTCGCGGAACCCACGACGTTCCTGAGGTATCCGATGACGGTGGAGATGGTCAGGAGCTTGGTCTGCTTGCTGGCGAGCTCCCCGCAGTAGGAGATCTCGAGCTTGTCCAGGGGGTTGTTGCCGACCATCTGCTGGACCAGGGAGCCCATCCTCTCGACGAGGGGGATGAAGGGCTCCGTCTCGGCGTCCAGCTTCCCGCGGGGCGCGTTGATGGCGTTGGACACGATGCCGTCCTTGAGGTACATGGCGACGTGCTCGGCGATCTCGACGGCGACCCTCTCCTGGGCCTCGACGGTGGACGCCCCGAGGTGCGGGGTGGTCACGAGGTTGTCCAGCTCCAGGAGCTTCTTCTCGGCGTCGTCCAGGGGCTCGTTGCACCAGACGTCGAAGGCGGCCCCGGCGATGATGCCGTCCTTGAGGGCGGTGTACAGATCGTCCTCGTTGACGATGCCTCCGCGCGCGACGTTCGCGATCCTCGCGTTGGGCTTCATCATCCTGAACTGGGGCAGGGAGATCATGTTCCTGGTCTCCGGGAGCAGCGGGGTGTGGATGGTCATGAAGTCGGACGTGGAGATGACCTCCTCGAGGGTGGTCAGCCTGACGCCCAGGGAGTCGGCGACGTCCTTCGGGAGGAAGGGGTCGTAGCCGATCATGGTCATGTTGAAGGCCTTCATGCGCTTGGCGACCTCGCCTCCGACGCGCCCGACGCCGATGATCCCCAGGACCTTGCCGTTGAGCTCGACTCCGGTGTACTTGGACCTCTTCCACTCGCCCCTGTGCATGGACTCGTGGGCGAAGGGGATGTTCCTGGCGAGGGCCAGGAGCATGGCGCAGGAGTGCTCCGCCGCGGACAGGATGTTCGCCGAGGGGGTGTTCATCACGAGGATGCCCTTGTCCGTGGCGTACGGAACGTCGACGTTGTCCACGCCGACGCCGGCGCGTCCGATGACCTTCAGGTTCCTCCCGGCGTCGATGACCTTCTTGGTGGCCTTCGTCCCGGACCTGATGATCAGGCAGTCGTAGTCTCCCAGGATCGAGCACAGCTCGTCCTCGGACATGCCGGGCTTCTCGTCGACCTCGAAGCCGGCGTCCTTCAGTATCTTCACTCCGTCCTCGGACAGCGGGTCCGAGATAAGCACCTTCGCAGCCATCTTCACTCCTCCATAACCGATTCCATGGCGGCCAGCAGCTCCCTGATGCCCGCGGGCGTCAGGTCGCCCATGAGGCCGATCCTGAATGTCTTCTCCTTGACGTCGCCGTAGCCGTTGGAGATCTCGTATCCCCTGGCCTTCAGCTTCTTGTGGAACGCGTCGAAGTCCAGCGGCCCGCGGTTGAGGACCGCCATGGACCTGGACCTGTACCCCTCCTCGGGGAACACGCCGGCCAGCTTCTCCTCGGCCCACCTCTCGCAGATGCTCGCCATCTCCTCGTGGCGCCTGTAGCGGGCTTGCATGCCCTCCTTCAGCATCTTGTCCAGCTGGTAGTCCAGGCCGTACATGAGGGACACGGGGGGCGTGGTCAGCGCGTAGTTGACGTCGTTCTGCTTCTTGATCTTCAGCAGGTCCGTGTAGAACCCGCGGTTCTTCACGGTCTTGGCCTTCTCCAGCAGCCTCTCGGAGCACAGCATGATCGCCATCCCGGGAGGGAGCGCTAGGTCCTTCTGGGTGCCGAACACGACCGCGTCCGCGTCCATGTCCTTGATCCTCAGGTCCATGGCGAACGCCGCGGTGACCGCGTCCACGAACTTCAGGGCGTCGGGGTTCTGGGCGGAGACCTCCTTGGAGATAGCGACAGAGTCGCTGAACACTCCGGTGGACGACTCGTTGGCGACCCAGTGGACGGCCTCGATGTCCTTGCCGACCTTCCCCTCGATGTGCTCGGGCCTCATGGCCTTGCCCCAGGGGACCTCGACCTTCTCGACGGTCTTGCCGTTGAGCTCGTCGATCTCGATGAGCCTGTTGCCGAAGGAGCCGTTCGTGATGCCCAGGCACTTCTGGTTCACGCCGTTCCTGATCGCGCCCTCGTTGAACACGGTGGCGGAGCCCGCCACGAGGAAGACCTCCATGTCCGTGTCCAGCGCCTTCCTGATCTTCTCGACGATCGAGGCGTGGAGCTCCTTGTACTCGCCGGAGCGGTGCGTGATCATGGGTTTGGTCATCGACTCGAGTGTGTCGGGCGCGACGTAGACCGGGCCAACCGTGTACAGCATTCTGCTCAAGATAATCCCTTCATGCCCTGGGGCTGATGGTGCCGTTATCGGGGCATCGTTATTAAAGGTCACGCGCGCGACCAGATATCGCGACGCGGGCGCGCACATGACTGCAGAAGGAGGGGGACATCCCCCTCGGGATTTGGGAAGGGGGACGGATCCCCCGTGGAATCACAGCTGTGCCAGCGTCTTCCTGATCCTGTCGAATCCCTCGCGGATCTGATCCTCGGACGTGGCGTACGAGACCCTGAAGAATCCCTCGCCTCCGGGACCGAAGGCGGTTCCCGGGGTCACCGCGACGTGGCCCTCCTTGAGGAGGACCTCGGCGAGCTTGGCAGAGGGCATGTCCGCATCATACTTCGGGAACACGTAGAAGGCGCCCTTGGGCACGTTGCACTCGAGTCCGGGGATGTCGGCGATGAGGTCGACCGCCAGGTCGCGCCTCTTCCTGAACTCCCTGACCATTGCCTCCTTGTCGTCCTGGGGCCCGCGGATGGCCTCCACGGCCGCCTTCTGGACGAAGGACACGCAGCACGAGATGGAGTGGGACTGGAGCTTGTTGATGGCCTTGATCCTCTCCTCGCTGGCGACGGCCCACCCGAGCCTCCAACCGGTCATGGCGTAGGTCTTGGAGAGGCCGGAGACGAGCAGGGTGCGGTCGAACATGTCCGGCAGGGACGCGATGGACGTGTGCCTGCCCTCGTAGATGATGCTCTCGTAGATCTCGTCGGAGAGCACCAGGATGTCGTGGGAGATGGCGATGTCCGCGATCTGCTTCAGGACGTCGGCGGGGATCACAGTACCCGTCGGGTTGGACGGGGTGTTGAGGATGATCATCCTCGTCCTCGGCGTGACGGCGGCCTCGACGAGCGCCGGGTCCACGACGAACTCGTCCTCGTACCTGGTGGGCACGTACACGGGCACTCCGCCTGCAAGGCGGATGCAGGCCTCGTAGGACACCCACGAGGGGTCGGGCAGGATGACCTCGTCGCCGGGGTCGATGTACGCCAGTGCGATCATGAAGATGGCCTGCTTGGTCGGGGTGACCAGGACGTTGGAGGCCTGGCACGGGACGCCGTCGACCTCCCTCTCCATGTCGGCCACGGCCTGCCTCAGCTCGGGGATGCCCATGGACGGCGTGTAGTGGGTGAATCCCGCGTTCAGCGAGTCGCAGCACGACTCGATGATGTTGGCGGGTGTCGTGAAGTCGGGCTCCCCCATGGAGAACGAGACTATATCGATGCCCTCGGATTTCATCTGGCTGACCAGATTAGAGATTGCGATTGTCCCTGAAGCGGGGATCTCCTGAAGCCTCTTGGATACCATGGACGGTCCTCTTTGGGCGCGCATGCGCAGGGACGGTTAAAAGCATTTACGCGGAGGCCTGCAAACCGATATATCGGATGAGCGCGTACCGGCATAATACGACTATTCCCATCTGAAATATGTAGAATAGTCTGGGAGACTGCATCATGAGACAATTCGTCGTAGACGCGTTCACGGACACCGTTTTCAAAGGCAATCCGGCAGCGATATGCGTGCTGGAGGACTGGCCGTCCGAGGACATGATGCAGGACATCGCGATCGAGAACAACCTGTCGGAGACCGCGTTCGCGGTCAGGGCGGACGACGGGGTCTACGACCTCCGCTGGTTCACCCCCGGGGGCGAGATCGACCTCTGCGGCCACGCGACGATGGCGACCTCGTACGCCATCCTCAACCTGGTGGAGAGGGGCGCGGACCTGGTGCGCTACAGGACCCGCAGCGGGCCCCTTTCGGTGCGCCGCGTCAACGGCAGATACGAGCTGGACATGCCGGCATACGCGCTGAGCCAGATCCCGATCACCGACGAGATGGAGAAAGCGATAGGACACCGCCCCGACGAGGCCTGGCTCGGCAGGGACCTGGTGCTCGTGTTCGACGACGAGCGCAAGGTGATCGACGCCGATCCGGACATCGAAGCCGTCAAGAGGCTGGACGGGCTCGTCCAGCACCTCACGGCACCGGGAACGGAGCACGACATCGTCACAAGGAGCTTCGCCCCCAAGGTCAGGGTCCCGGAAGACCCGGTGTGCGGATCCGGGCACTGCCACGTGGCGCCGTACTGGGCGCGGAGGCTCGGCAAGACGGAGCTCGACGCCCTCCAGGCGTCCCGCAGGACCGGGTGCCTGCACTGCAGGGTGGAGGGCGACCGCGTGGTCCTCGGAGGCAACGCCGCGCTGTTCTCCATCGCGGAGATCTTCCTCCCCGGCGAGCCGAACCCGGCCCAGCGATGCGGGATTTCATCCCAATGAAAATATCAACCAGCCAGCGTATGCCGTCCCATGAACGGTCGGATGGTCATCAGGGACGGCAGCATCAAGCGCCTTCGCGCGGGCATGAACCATCCGCCGATAGCGAAGGTCGTGACCGGCATCGGGAAGTGCGGCACGTCGACCGCCCTCGAGCAGTTCGCCGAGGATCTGGTGGCATCCGGCATCCCTAGGGAACAGGTCGTGATCGTGCGGTCGTCCGATCCCGAATGGCGGGACGTCTCGGACATCGACGCCCTGACGAGGGCGCTGGCCGCGAAGGTGGAGGGCGGGATGAGGGTGCTCGTCTCCGACGGCGAGGTCCGGATACCCGACTGGAGCAGGACCGCGTCCTCGGTATGCTCCAAGAACGGCATCGACCTCTACGTGGCCGGCCCCGGGGGACGCAAGGTCATCGACGACCTCCGCCCCTCCGTGACCATGAGGGCCGTGGAGATCCCCATGCTCCCGCTGTCGTTCCACGAGTATCTGGCACTGCACGGCGACCTGGGGGACCGCGACGAGGTCTTCAGGATCTACCAGAGGTACGGCGGCATGCCCTGCGTGGACCCCTCGATGGGCGGGAGGATGTGCGACATCGTCCTCCAGGGACTGGTCAGCTCGATCATGATGTCGAGCATCGCCGCCCGCCAGGCGACGCCGAACGCGACCACGGCCGCGAGGGTGGCGATCCATCTGTTCCACAGCATCGGCACGGCGGTCAGCATGTCCTCCGTGTCCAAGGCCACCGGGATCAGCCAGAACACCGTCGAGAAGTACGTGAGCTCCCTGGTGGACAACTGCGTGTTCTACTACGCCCCGCGGTACGAGCTCGCCGGCGGGAGGGTCCTCAAGACGAACGGCAGGTTCTACGCGGCCGACACCGGCCTCCACAGGGCGATGACGGGCATGGAGGCCTCGAGGCAGGGGACGGTCGAGAACACCGTCTTCCTGGAGCTCATGAGGCGCGGGTTCGCGCCGTACATCGGCTTCGACGGCGAGGAGGACCTGGGGCTCGTCGGCATCGCGGACGGCTCGACCGAGTTCTACAGGGTCTGCTCCGACCCGGAGGCGTCCCTCGAGGACGAGGCCGGAAGGCTGAAGCAGGTCGCGAAGAGGATGCCCGTCACGATCCTGACGACGGCCCCGGAGCACCCCCGCTCCGTGGAGAACGTGAAGGTGTCGGACCTGACGGACTGGCTGCTGGACGACGGCAACGAGCCGCGCGTCGTGGACGCTCCCGAGGGATGGACCAGGCTGCGATCAGGACATTATGTCCTTGAGGTGCCCGTCCGCCACGGCGTCCTTGATCTCCATGGCGAGCCTCGCCCCGGTGCTCAGCCCGGGGTAGATCAGATCCGCGTAGGGCGACCCGGAGATGAACGGGTTGGTCCCGGCGACGATCCTCGTCGAGATCTCGAACACCTTGAACTCCAGCTTGTCGGACACGACGGTCTCCAGGCAGAACGGCCCCCACATGCCGCCGAACAGCTCGTAGGACTTGTTGACGACGGCCTCGGCCATCTCGAAGGCCCTCGGCAGGAGGGACTCGCGGATGACGACCGAGGTGTTCCCGGTGACCACGAACGAGGGGTAGAGGCCGTGCCTCTTGGACTCCTCGATGGAGCCGAGCTTGTACATCTCGTCGATGTTGGACTCGTCGCGGCGGTCGATGGACAGCAGCTCGAGTGATCCGCCCTGCTCGCACCTGTAGCCGTCCGTCTTGAACGGGTCGTAGAAGAAGTGCAGGTAGTACCTGGTTCCGAGGCAGTACTCCTGTATCGTGTAGGGCTGGCTCTGGTCGATCGACATCTTGAAGTCGGGGTAGTCCATGGCGATGAAGTAGCCCCTTCCGCCCTTGGCGCCGTGGTACTTGACCATGACCGGCTCGTCGATCTCGCGGGCGTCGGTGATGAGCTTCGGCATCGGTACGCCGGCGGACGTTATCCACTGCCTCTGCCTGTCCCTGTCGGACTCCCATCCCAGAACCGCGCGGTTCCCGTACGAGGGCACCGCGAGCTCGGCGAACCTGCGGGGACCCATGTACTCGACGAACGAGCCGTGGGGGATGATGATGGTGTTCCTGTCCAGGAGCTCGCCGGTGCGCTCCTCGAAGTCGTCGAAGTCCCGGTAGCGCAGGATCTCGTCGGGCTTGGCCAGCGGGAACGCGTCGTAGTACTTCGTGCTGTGCGTTATGGTGAGCCCTAGAGTCTTGAACCCCATCTTCCTCGCGCCGTGGAAGATCTGGAGCGACGAATGGGAGCAGAGCGTCGCGATCGTGATGTCGC
This sequence comes from Thermoplasmata archaeon, assembly GCA_030539565.1. GTDB lineage: Archaea > Thermoplasmatota > Thermoplasmata > Methanomassiliicoccales > Methanomethylophilaceae > Methanoprimaticola. The sequence goes on from JAUNYA010000019.1 coordinate 11,084, forward strand.
TCATGTCGTACCCGTCCAGAATCTCGTCGATCTTGCTCTTGGGAACCATATTGGGCAATAGCGTTCACCGATATAAATCCCGACTGGACGACAGACAACGGAGTCATCGTTTCGAGGCCTCGGGAAAAATTAGCCCGGGTTTGTAAGTGAATCCGCTTCGCGTCGGTTTTTTATAATTCTTGAACGGCATCACCTCTCCAAGGAGTCGATCCGGATGAACAACACGGAACTAACACCCCACATAGAAGAGATAAAACGGGTGCTCGGAAACAGAATCGACGACGAACAGCTCGAAGCCGAGCTGAACAAGTACCTCAACGACTACCACGTGGACATCACCGCCGCCAAGCGCGGGATCATCCGCAAGTACGGGGGTGCCGACACCGGCTTCGCCACGTCCGCCAACGCCTCGAAGAAGGTCGCCGACCTCACGGGGACCGAGCAGAACGTCGACGTGACGGCCAAGATCGTGTACGTCGAGGCAAAGGAGATCACCGTCAAGGGGCTCAGCAAGACCATCGTGTCCGGGATCCTCGGGGACGACACGGGAACCGCGTCGTTCACCATCTGGGAGCCCGGCTCCGTCCAGCTGGACAAGGGCTCGGTCTACAACTTCAGGAACTGCTACTGCAAGCTCTGGAACGACAGGGTCCAGATCAACATCGGGAACCGCGGGAAGATCGAGGCCGCCAACGGCGTGGAGATCGAAGTGCCCAACACCGGCGCGTCCCTCTCAGCGTCCGACGTCAAGATCGGCGACATCCGCGAGGGCATGGGCAACGTGAACGTCACCGGGAAGATCCTCTCCGTCGAGGCCCGCAAGATCAACAGCAGGGGCGAGGAGAAGGTCGTGTACTCCGGGATCATCGCGGACGAGACCGGCAAGGTCCAGTACTCCGCATGGCACGACTTCGGCCTCAAGGAGGGCGAGGTCGTCAACGCCAAGAACTGCTACATCCGCGCCTGGAAGGGCATACCCCAGCTGAACATCGGGGACCGCGCCCAGATCGACCGCGTCGACGGGAGCATCGACGTGGACGAGGGAGCGTCCGTGAAGACCGTCGCGGAGGTCACGAGGATCGGCGGCGGCCTCGACATAACCGTCGAGGGCGTCATCGTCGACGTGAAGAACGGCAGCGGGCTCATCAAGAGGTGCCCCCAGTGCAACCGCTCGCTGATGAACGGACTGTGCACGACGCACGGCGCCGTCGACGGCGTCCAGGACCTCAGGATGAAAATCGTCGTGGACGACGGAACCGGCGCGATCGGCGCCATCCTGAACCGCGGCGACACCGAGAAGGTCACCGGGATCTCCATGGCGTCCGCCCAGGGACTCGCTTCCGCGAGAGGAGAGGGAGTGGCCACCAGGGAGCTCACCGGCAGGATCCTCCTTCGCAAGGTGCGCATCACCGGCAACGTGATGAGCGACGACTACGGGCCCAGCATGATCGTCAGGTCCGCGGATGTTGTCGAAACGGATATCCAGGCGGAAGCCGAGAAGCTCCTCGCCGAGGTGGAGGGAGCGATATGAACGGAAAGATCTCGCCCAGGGAGACAGCGTGGAGGGTCTTCTCCAACGAGCTGAACTCGTCGTCGCTGGAGATCAAGGCGACCGAGGAGAAGATGCCCTCATACCTGGTGTCCCCGCTGGGCGCCAAGATCAACAGGGTGCTCGTCGCGGGCACCATGACCGAGAAGTCCAACAGCGGCTCCGAGGAGGAGCCCATGTGGAGGGCCAGGGTCCAGGACGTCAACGGGCAGTTCTTCCTCAACGTGGGGAGGTTCCAGCCGGACGCCCTCGCCGCGATGGCAGACATCGAGCCCCCGTGCTTCGTCGCGGCCGTCGGAAGGGTCCGCGCCTACACCGCCGACGACGGCAGGACATTCGTGTCCGTCCGCCCCGAGCGCATCGTGAAGATCGACGAGGCCACCCTCAACGAGTGGCTCCTGGACACCGCCGCGTCCACCTGGACCAGGATGAAATGGATGAGGGAGGTCGTGTCCGTCCCGGACGCCAAGGTCCCCGACCTTATCAAGATGGGCATGAGCCCGGTGCAGGCCGAGGGCATGCTGTACGCCCTGGACAACTACGGCTCCATGCCCGACTCCGCGGTGTACCTCAAGACCATCCAGAACGCCCTCCGCAGGCTCCTGCCCGAGAAGGAGGTCGACTTCGGGTTCCCCGACGGCGTCGAGGACGGCCCGGACGAGATCGACCTGGACGAGGAGTCCGGATCCGGATCCGGCCAGACCCACGGGCAGATGGAGGACATCATCCTCAACCTGCTGGACGAGCTGGACACCGACGGCAAGGGGGCCCCCAGGGACGAGCTGGAGAGACGCGCCGAGGCCGAGGGCATCAGCGGCATCGAGCTCGAGGAGATCTCCAACATCCTGATGGACAAGGGGCTCGTCTACGAGCCCAACCTCAGGTACCTCAAGCGCATCTGAGCGCTTCCGGCGGGGGGTTCTCCCCCGCCATCAAACGCCTTGGTTTCTCAGAATATCCTCGACAGTGCGTCGTCGAGCTTGCCCTCGTACTCCCTGAACGCGGGCTTCGAGGCCACTATCATCCAGAAGGCCAGCAACCCGAGGAACAGGGACACGAACCCTGTGGATCCGGCGAAGACCGAGACCACGCACAGGAGCACGGCCGCCCAGTACTTCGTCCTCTTCCAGCAAAGGACGGCGGATCCGACACCGCACAGGCCCGATGCGAGGAACGCCACCGACGAGTACTGCACGTACGAGTGGACCTCGTCGGCCGTGAGGCCGTAGTAGTCGACGTAGGACGCGAACGTGTCCGTCGACGTGACGTAGTCGGTCACCGCGTCGGCGCCGAACAGGAAGACCACGCCGATCGCTAGGAACGGCAGCGAGTAGACGAGCATCAGGATGGACGCCCACCTCAGCTGCTTCCCGACGGCCTCCTTCAGCTCTGCCTTCTCGCGGGCGACCTCCTCGGGGTTCGCTCCGGGCACCCTGGTGCCGCATTCGGGGCAGAAGCGCTCGCCCTGCTGCAGGAAGTGCCCGCAGTGTGTGCAGAAGTTCTGCTGCTCGTTCGATTCCATGATGCTTCGGAAAACCAACTGGTTTATATAGATGAGCAATCAGACTTCGAATACCGCCGAACCGTACCCGACGACCGAGTCCGGATCCATCCCCAGGGTGTCGTACGAGTCGGTGTGCCTCACGTTGCTGGCGACGCACCCCTCGCAGAGCATCATGACCGTCGCCGTGGGGCCGTAGCCGCACATGGAGATCCTGTTCTCCACCACCGTCGAGTACACCCCGCGCCAGTCCATATCGGCCACCCGGTCGAGGACCATCGAGTCCAGCCTCGCGGCCTCGCCGCGGGGGATGTAGTGTGACATGTCCGTGGACGCGATGAACAGGACGTCGTACCCGTCGCACGCCTCCCCGAGCGCATGAGCCAGCTCCACGGCGGCCGCGGGCGACTGGTCGCTCATCATCACCGGGATCACGGCGGGATCGCGGTCGATGAACTGCACGAACGGGAGCTGCACCTCGATGGAATGCTCGTACTCCTGCGCCTGGGGCACGTCGGGAATCATACGGGACAGGCGGTCCGCGATACCCTCGTGGACCCTGCAGACGCCGAGCGGCGTGGCGTACGGGTTGGACGAGAACGTGTTCACGGGGCTCATGCCGTGGTGGTCAGGACCTATCATGACGTAGGCCTCCGGCAGCCCGTCCTCCCTGATCCTGCGGTAGACGTTCGCCGCATTGGGCCCGGAGATCATGATGCCCGCGTGGGGCGCCATAGCTCCACGGACGCGCCGCGCGTGCCCGGTGCCGTCGGGAAGCCCGGAAGCCAGCGGGCTCAGGAAGCACTCGCGGACGGCCTCCTTGAGCGCGTCCCTGTCGGAAGGATAGAAGCGTCCAGCAACCGCCGGTTCTCTCATAGAAGGATGGAAGGCGTTTGGAAAAAAGTTTCTTTCGGACCGGGACCCGCTCACATTACGAGCTTGGCCTCGAAGTCCTCGATCTCGAGCTTGAAGTCCTCGGGGTCCTTGATCTCTCCCCTGTCGAGGAGGACCTGCCTGGAGAGCAGCCAGTAGATGCAGGCCAGGGCGCGCCTTCCCTTGTTGTTGGTGGGGATGACGAGGTCCACGTTGCGGGTCTCGTTGTTGGCGTCGCACATCGCGACGATCGGGATTCCGAGGTTCAGGGCCTCGTTGAGGGCCTGCTTGTCGGCCGAGGGGTCGGTGATGACCAGGACCTCGGGCTCGATGAAGTTGGGGTTGGCGGGGTTGGTCAGGGTCCCGGGGACGAACCTTCCGGCGAACGCGGGGGCGCTGATGGCCTTGGAGAACTCCCTGGCGGGCTTCTGTCCGTACTGCCTGGCGCAGACGACGAGGACCCTCTTGGGGTCGAAGCGGGCGAGGAAGGAGGCGGCGGCCCTGATCCTGTCGTCGGTCTTCTTGATGTCAAGAACGTACAGTCCGTCGGTCCTGACCTTGTAGATGAACTCCTTCATGTCCGCGGACTTCTGCTGGGTTCCGATGTGGACACCGGAGGTCAGGTAGGTCTCCTCGGGGACCAGGAGCTCGTTGCTGTCTATGGGCTGGATGTCGTCGTCTGCCATTGTGATACCTCTCAGGCTTTAACCACGGTGATGGGGATCATGTCCTTGTCGTACTCCAGCATGGCGATGTCGATCGGGTCGAGCATCGTCTCGGGGTAGTCGACGAGAACCGGGGCGCCGTATGAGATCTGCAGCGACCTGGCGCCGATGATCCTGGCCTTCTCGAACCTTGTGTATTTCGATTCCATGTTCTCACCGTATGGGATGCGCCTGTCATCACCATGTCCCATATAAGCGTTTGCCCGCCCTGTTAGTGGGAATAACAAACAACGCGCGCGCGTTCATAGGAGAGGGCGGGAGGCGTCGCAACGGTTATCACGGCGGAGGGGCTGCGGGTGGCCATGACAGGGGAATTGGAGCTCTGCGCCGCGGCCTTCTTCCGCACGATCGGCAAGGACGTCGCCACGGCCGACGAGTTCGTCATGGAGATGTCGCTCGGGCAGAAGTGGATGTCGCCCTCCGAGGCTAAGACGCTCCTGGGCGCCATGACCGGCGCCGGGGTCCTCGAGCAGAGGGACGGGTACCTGCGCCCGAAGTCGGACCTCTCCGGGATCGACGTGCCCCTGGCGTACCGCCCCCCGAAGGAGCTTCTGAACCCCCCGAAGAAGAATGTGCCAGCAGACGACGGCGACCTGTTCCCGCAGATGATGGACATCGCCGCGAGCGCCGGCGTGCAGCGCAGGGAGTTCATACAGGAGTGCAACAGGATCCAGAAGAGGCTGGACATCGACATCTGCGCCGCCGCGCTCATCGCGCTGCGCGACGCGGGAGTCGACATCGGGCCCCTTTCGGAGAAGGTCTACAGGCGGGTCTCCGCCTCGGGCGTCACTCCTTCCTGATGAAGTTGCCGAGGGTCATCTTGTCGGAGCGGCCGCCTCCGACGGTGCCTCCGGCCTGGACGGCCTCGGTCAGCTTGATGTCCAGGGCCTTCTCGATCTTCCTGACGAGCTTGTCGTCGGGGATCAGGCTGTTGGACTCGACCTTGGCGAGGATGCCCTGCTTCTCCTGGATGAGGTTGGCGAACTCCTTCTGGTCCATCCCCTTGGCCTCGCGGGCCCTGCGGATGACCCCGCCGTAGTCGTCGACGATCTCGATCGTCGTCGTACCGGCGTAGATGTCCTTGGACTGCATCCTCCTCTCGCGCCTCTCGAGCCTCTGGTCGATGACGGACTGCGTGACCGGCGCTCCCGGCCTGGATGACGCGGACGAGCCCGACATCTCGCCGAACTTCGAACAGGACTGGCACACGCTGAGCCTGGCTCCGTCGACGATGACCTCGCGCGTCTGGGGGACGTCCTTGCCGCACATCTCGCATATCATGCCCGCCCAATCCACGGCCGCTCTATTATATTTTCCGCGGAAAGAACTGGAAAGGTCAGCGTCAGAGGGTTGTGGGACAACGGTTATAACGAACCTCATCCGTACCCCGAGGGATAAGACATGACGGTCGAGAACGATGATGTGGCCGAGCTCAAGGCCAAGATTGTCACCCTCGAGGAGAGGAACGTCAGGCTGATGGAGGACCTCCAGAACGCCGAGACCGAGAAGCGCTACTCCGAGAGCGAGCTCTTCAGGCTCCAGAAGGACCTCTCCAGGCTCAGGAACGAGCTGGAGAGGCTCAAGAGCCCTCCCCTGATCATCGCATCCCTGAGGGACGTGCTGCCCAACAACCGCGTCGTCGTCAAGAGCTCCACCGGGCCCGACTTCGTCGTCTCGGTTTCCGAGTACGTGCCCCCCGAGGACCTCATCGTGGGATCCAGGGTCTCGCTCAACAAGCAGACGCTCTCCCTCATGGAGGTCCTGCCCACGCCCGTGGACCCCGTCGTCTCCGGCGCGGAGATCATCGGCAAGCCCGACGTCACCTACGACGACATCGGCGGGCTGAAGGTCCAGATGATGGAGCTCAGGGAGGCCGTCGAGGACCCGCTCCTCAGGCCCGAGCTCTACGCGAAGGTCGGAATCGAGCCCCCCAAGGGAGTGCTCCTGGTGGGACCCCCCGGAACCGGCAAGACCCTGATGGCCAAGGCTGTGGCGAACGCCACCCAGGCCACGTTCATCAGGCTCGTGGGATCCGAGCTGGTCCAGAAGTACATCGGAGAGGGAGCCAGGCTCGTCCGCGAGCTGTTCCAGCTGGCCAAGGACAAGGCGCCCAGCATCATCTTCATCGACGAGCTGGACTCCGTCGGGGCCAAGCGCCTCGATGTGGCAACCTCAGGGGACCGCGAGGTCCAGAGGACCCTCATGCAGCTCCTGTCCGAGCTGGACGGGTTCACCCCGACCAGCGACGTGAAGATCATCGGCGCCACCAACAGGCCCGACATCCTCGACGACGCGCTGCTCAGGCCGGGCAGGTTCGACAGGATCATCGACGTGGGCCTTCCGGACGTGGACGGCAGGAAGCAGATCTTCGAGATCAACCTCAAGCACATGAACGTGGACAAGAAGGTCTCCGCCAAGAAGCTGGCAGAGGCCACCGACGGGCTCTCCGGCGCGGAGATCAAGAGCATCTGCACCGAGGCCGGCATGCTGGCCATCCGCGCCAACAGGGACCACATCACCGAGCGCGACTTCACGCAGGCCAAGGAGAAGGTCGTCGAAGCCGGCAGGAACAAGGTCAAGCCCGCACCCGCCCACATGTTCGGGTGAGTGCACCGAAACTTTCCTTCCCCCGGGGCTCATCCGGGGGCTTATCCATCATTTCCTTCCATCACTCCTCCCGCATCGGTAAATAGGTGACATGATATCACTTATATGCCCGGAAGGGCAGGATATCATAATGGTCAAGGTAACGGCTGGACATGACGCGCTCGGGGACTTCGCGCCGAAGTTCGCGGAGCTGAACGACGACGTCCTCTTCGGGGAGGTGTGGTCGAGGGAGGACGATCTTTCCCTCAGGGACCGCAGCCTCATCACCGTGACGACGCTGATAGCCAGCGGCATCACGGACAGCTCGCTGAAGTTCCACATGGAGAACGCTAAGAGGAACGGCATCACCGCGGAGGAGATGGCCGAGGCCATCACCCACATCGCGTTCTACGCCGGATGGCCCAAGGCCTGGGCGGCGTTCTACCTGGCGAAGGAAGTGTATTCGGACTGACTCAGTGCCCCTCGGCGTCGTCTCCGCCGAAGAACGTGAGCTGGGCAGCGGCGTAGATCTCCTCCATGCCGATGCCGTCCTGGGCCGACACGGCGCGCATCTCGCCGAACACGCCGGCACCCTCGATCGCCTTGAACAGCTCCATGCCGATGACGGTCTCCGGCTGCGAGTCCGAGTCCAGGAGATCCCCGTACAGGGCGTCCGAGACCTCGAACCAGTCCAGCATCCTCTGCTCCTCGTCGTCGGTCAGCGTGTCGCACTTCGACAGAAGGTTCAGCGTCGGGAGCTGGAGCCTGAACTCCACCAGCGCGCCGAGGACCATGGCGGAGATGAACCCGTTGGGCGTGCGGCACAGCGACGGGTCGGAGAGGTACACGATCATGGAGTCCTGGGCGCCGAAGGCCCTGACGAGGAGCTGGGAGGACTCCCTGAACGCGAACAGCTCCAGCTGCCCGGGGGTGTCCACCAGCACGTAGTCCGACCCGAATGTCTCGATCACGTCGGTCATCTTGTCGATGTTCGCCGCCATCAGGTCCGCCGCGACGATCTGCGCGCCGTTGGGTCCGAGGCCGTAGGTGACCATGGTCTCCTCCAGGCTGATCCATTCCCGGATATCGACGTCCGCATCGTACGGCAGGGCCTCCGCGCCGGGATCCATGTTGACGACGATGGCGTCCACGCCGTTGTCGTCGAGCCAGCGCCTGTACGCTCCGACCAGTGTGCTCTTGCCGCTTCCTGCGGTGCCGACGAAGAAAATGAACTTCATGGGTGACTCTCCAGGTGTCCATTCACCCATCGGACGCAATCAATATTAAATTGCGCACGACTTTCCAGCCCTCATGAATGCGACCAAACGCAGTCCCGCGCCGTTCGCGGTGATCGGCATCGTTGCGGCGTTCCTCTTCGCCGTGGTTTGGATCGTGGCCGCCCAGAGCGACTCCTCGTGGGTCTTAGGCGAGAACACGCTGTCCGACCTCGGAGTCTCGAGCGTCCAGTTCACTGCCGACCTCTTCATGTACGGCTGCATCATCACCGGTATCCTGATCTTCGTCTTCGGCCTGGGCAAGGCCTGCTGCGAGACCCGCAACAGCCGCGCTGCGGGCATCCTCGTCGCCGCCGCCGGAATCTTCCTGGTCCTCGTCGGGATCTACAACAAGGATTTCGGCAACGGCAACATCCATGTCGCCGTCGCGTACCTCCTCTTCCTCTTCCTGATCCTCGCGGCCATCGTCTCGATCGCCGGGGACTGGGCCGAGGGCAAGAGGCTCAGCGCCTGCGCCACCGCCATCCTGATTGTGATCGTCATCGGAGCCGACATCGGGAACGGGCTCGCCTACATCGAGGCCGTCGCCGTCGCCTGCGCCCTCCTGTGGATCCTGATCCAGAGTGTGAAGATGATCCTGAACCTCAACGCCGCCGAGGCGGCCTGAAGGAGGTAATGTTATGTCTGATGTTCCCAACAAGATGAGAATCGGATTCGGCCTCGGACTCCTTGGCGGAGTCATCTCGATCGTCGCCATGTCCTACGCCTGGACCGGCGTTCTCGACGACATGTACACCGTCGGCCTGCTCATGCTCGTCGCGGTCATGTTCTTCGGAACCGCCGGGACGTTCACCCAGTACAGCCCCGTGAGCGGCAACACCTCCCTGGTGATCTCCGCCATGACCCTCGCGGTCGTCGTCATCGCCGCGCTCTACGACGCCACGTTCATCTGGGTCAGCGTGATCCTCGCGGTCGTCGCCCTGTGCTGCATCCTCGTCGCCGCCTGCCCCGGCACCACCAAGTGGATCGACGGCAACAGGATCGTCTGAAACCGTTCGCAACCCGGGGCGCGAGAGCGTCCCGGGACCCTTCCTACCCTTTTCCGAGTAGTTTTTTATCCTGCTAGTACATCCCCTGCCACATGGACGAGAAGTACTCCACGGCCCTCCGCAAGCTGGCCATCCTCGGCGCGATGGACGATTACATAGCGATCTCATCGAGGGAGCTCGGCAAGGCGCTGGAGATGAGCCAGCAGTCCGCCTCCAAGCGCATCCTGGAGCTGCTGGACGAGAAGTACATCGTCAGGGACCTGGGGGCCCGCAGGCAGCGCATCAAGCTCACCCAGAAGGGGATCGACGACCTGAAGAAGGAGTACAACGAGTACCGCAGGATCTTCGAGCTCACCGACCACGTCACCATCCACGGATCCGTCCAGTCCGGGATGGGCGAGGGCGGGTACTACATCTGCCAGGAGCAGTACATCTCGCAGTTCCGCGACAAGCTCGGCTTCACGCCCTTCGAGGGCACGCTGAACATCCAGGTCGACGCGGAGGACATCGGGAAGCTCGACGTCATCAGGAGCATCGCCGGGATCCCCATAGACGGGTTCACCAGCGACGGCAGGAGCTTCGGAGCCGTCGTCGCCTACAAGGCGAAGATCCGCAACATCGACTGCGCCATCGTGGTCC
>JAUNYA010000097.1 GCA_030539565.1 Thermoplasmata archaeon
CGAGGGCGACGACCTTGGAGATCTGCTCGGTGGTTGTGGGCCTGACGATCATGTCGGGCAGGTTCTTGAAGGCGAGGCCGGCCTCCTTGGGGAGGGGGGCCATGTCGTGGCTGTAGAGGATCTTGTCCACGCCGCTGGTGCTGACGTTGTTGTCCCCGACGATCTCCTTCAGCTTGGCGATGATCTTCTCGTCGACGGCCCTGGGGAGCTGGACCTCCTCGACCTTGGCGCCGAGGAATCCCTGCTCGATCCTCCTCATGAACTTCTTGGTGGGCTCGTCCCTGTACTTGCTGGGGCACCTGTTGCTGGCCCTTCCGCCGTACTCCTCGGCCTTGTCCGCGGCCTCGCAGTACTTGTCCTCGCCGACGTCGCCGGTGACCTTGATGGCGACGGTGCTCCTGTCGGGCATGTTGCCGGCGATCTTGAAGTCCGCGACTCCCTTGAGGGCGGAGATGCAGGCGTCCATGTTCTTCAGGGGGACGTAGAAGGTGACCGCGTCGGGGTTGACGCAGGCGCCGGTGTTGATGGTGAACAGCTTGTCGTCGGCGGTGGCCTGGTCGGCCTTCTCGCCGCCGATCCCGGCCATGAGCTCGTCGGTCATCTGGATGTCCAGGTCGACGAACTCCTCCTCGCCCTGGTAGCCCAGGACGGCGAGGGTGCCGTTGAAGGAGATCTGCAGGGGCTTCAGGGATGCCTCGTGGGCCAGCTTCTGGAAGGCCTCCTGCATCTTGGCGGTGTCGGGGAAGTTGTAGGCGGTGGCCTTGACGACTCCCTCGGGCTGGATCTTGAAAGTGACCGCGGTGACGATGGCGAGCCTTCCGGAGGAGGCGCACAGGGTCTGGATCAGGTTGTATCCGCTCATGTAGTAGCCGATGTCGTCGTATCCGGTGACCAGGAGTCCGCCGTTGGCGTCGATGGCCTCGATGTTGTAGACGCTGTCCTTGACGGTGCCGTACTTGTAGGAGCCGATGCCGGCCTCCTCGGTGTAGATCCAGTCCTCGACGGTGGGGTCGGCTCCGGCGGGGAGGACCCCGAGGGTGAATCCCTCGTCCTCGACGGCCTTGGCGAGGGCGGCAATCCTGCATCCGGCCTGGGCCTTGACGGTCATGTGCTCCTTGTCGAGCTCGATGATGCCGGCCATGGCGGACATGTCGATGAGGAGGGCTCCCTCGGTGTGGGTTCCCTTCCTGGAGTAGGGGGAGACGGACGCTCCGTGGGCGGTGGCGCTGGCGATGACCTTGCCGAGCTCCTCGTTGTTCGAGGGGGTGACGACGTACGCTCCCTCCTCGTTCCTGATCTTGGCCCCTCCGATGAGGGACTCGATGTGCTCGATCTCCTCCTTGGAGACCGGTTTCTCGCTTCCGATGCACTTCATGTGAACAAACCTCCGCAGTGCTGCGGCTCTTTCCGGAGGCGCGTACACGGTCGCGCGTTATAATGGTTTCCCGCTCGGAAAAGAAATGAGATTAAATGAGACAAGTCCGGCCATCTCCCGGAGTCTGGCTATGGATTCCGGGTCCGCGCGGAACAGGTGCGTGGCGCAACGGCAGTCGGAGCATCCGAAGCCCTTGGCGAAGGGCTCCATCCCGCACTCCTCGGCCATGCGAGCTAGCTCGCACTCGGGCACCGGGTCGGGATAAGAGATGAGCGCGTCGACTGAGTCCGCGCGAGTCGTCAGGTAGTCGGCGTGCCACTTGAGCTTCTTCTCGTGCGCGAGGTGCCTGGAGAGCCTCTGGTCGAGGCCGCCCATGGCGCTGCCCGTGTAGCAGTAAACCCCAGCGGGGAAAAGGAAGGTGCCCAGGGCGCCGACCCGTGTCTCGAGGTCGGAGCCCAGGGCGATTGTCAGGACGTACGTCCCTCTTCTGATCATTCGGACGCGCGCCTGCGGTCCTCGTCCTCGACCTGCGAGCGGGTCTTGATGCGGACGACGATGCTGCTGTCGTCAATCTTGGACGGCTGGATGACGGCTATGTCGCCGAGTTTCCTGCCGTAGACCTGGACGTTCTCCAGGTACTCCCTGTGCTCCGTGTAGGGGATCTTGATCCTCAGGCCGTCCAGGTGGACGACCATGGGCGCGGGCCTCAGGCACATGTTGATAGGCTCGTATCCCTCGAGGATGGTCTTCACCTCGGCGGGGTGCACGAACAGCGGGTCCTCGTCCAGGCTGCGCTTCTTGTCCTCCAGGATCCTCTCCATGGCTTCGACGATCTCGTCCAGCTTGGCCCTCTCCTCGGAGGACCTCATCCTGGCGGCCTTGCGGCCCACTCCCGTGACGATGGCGTCGCAGGTGTCGTCGATGCCCTCCGGAACCGGACCGGAGACGAGCAGCGTGGGGACGTGGATGTCCCTCATGAGCTCCGCTTTCGTCTCGACGCAGCTCTTGAAGTTGCCCATCATGAAGATGGCCCCGTCGTACTCGTCGATGATGCACCTCTCGGTCATGGAGATCTGGGAGGTCTTCTTGCCGCGTCCCCTGGCCATTCCCATGACCACGGTGACGGCTCCGCTCCTCCTGAGGATCTCGGCGATGTCGCAGATCGGATGGGGCATGTGGTGCCTTCCCAGTGTCGGTCCCACGACCGCGATCTCGGTACCGGCCAGGGGAACCTCGCGGACCTCGCCGCCGATGTCCCTGCAGACCGCTTCGACGGCGGCCCTGTCCTCCTCGGGGACGGACATGACCACGGTGAGCATCTGGGAGCTGCGGTTCTTCTGGAGGACCACGCCGCCGACGTCGTCTATGATCTCGTACAGCTCGTCGGAGCGGTAGACCCCTCCGTCGTACATGAGGACCTCAAACATCGGCCGAACCTCCCATCGCTACGTGCTCCGCTTTCCCCGCCTCGATCATCTCGGGCAGCAGGATCTCCTCGGTCGCGACGACGGTGATCACACCGCCGCTCATGAACGTCTTCCTGTTCTTGATGCCCTCCGGCATCGTCCTCCACAGGGCGCCCATGATCTCCCTCCTGTCCTCCTCGCCCGACGAGACGACGATCGCGCTGACCTCGTCCTCCTTGGCGTCCTTGACGTCGAGGTCGAACCTGGTCTGCTGCGTGACGGCCTGCCTGCCGTATTTCTTGAAGAGCTCCTGCAGGATGTCCGGGGCGTAGCGCTCCTCCGTGATGGTCACGTGGGCGCCGCCGACGTCGTTCCTGACGGTGGACACGTCCCCGATGGTCTTGGGGCCGGGGGCGGCCTTCAGGACGATCGAGAAGATGAACAGGGGCCCCTCCGGCTGGAGGGTGAGCCTGGCCCTGTCGATCAGGACGGCCTTGTTCAGGTCGCTCATTATCTCGTCGAACAGCTTCGAGTATGCGGCGCTGCCGTACTCGTCCTGTCCGACTATCTCTATCTCCATCGGCATCCCTCACAGGAACCCGGAGCTCAGCAGGGCGCCGCCGACGGCGCCGATGTACTGGGAGTCGTTGGGCACGATGGGCCTCTCGCCGAGGACCTCGCCGACCTGGGTGACCAGGCCGGAGATCAGCGACGTTCCGCCCACCTGGATGATGGGGTGCCTGACGTCGATCTCCTGGAGCTGCTGCTCGTACACCTGCTCCGCAACGGAGTGGCACGCGGCGGCCGCGACATCCTCGAACCTCTTCCCCTCTCCGAGGGTGGTGACCAGGTCCTGGATTCCGAAGACCGAGCAGTAGGAGTTCATCTTGGCGTTGCGCCAGTCCCCCTTGTCCGCGAGGGCTCCGAGCTCGGTGACGTCGATCTTGAGCCTCTTGGAGGTCATCTCGAGGAACCTTCCGGAAGCTCCGGCGCAGATGCCTCCCATCGTGAAGTTGTCCGGGACGCCGTCCCTGACGGTGATGGCCTTGTTGTCCATTCCTCCGATGTCGATGATGGTGGCCTCTCCCCTCTGCCTGTCTGCCAGCCAGACGGCCCCTTTCGAGTTGACCGTCAGCTCCTCCTGCACGAGCTTGGCGCCGAAGTGGTCGCCCAGGGTGAACCTCCCGTATCCGGTGGTTCCGATCGCTTCAATATCTTTCAGCTCGACCCCGGCCATCTTCATGGCGTTGTTGAGCACCTGCGTCGCGGAAGCCACGACGTCTCCGGAGGGCGTCCAGTCCTTGCCGATGATCTTGTTGTCCTGCATGATGACGGCCTTGGTCGTCG
>JAUNYA010000098.1 GCA_030539565.1 Thermoplasmata archaeon
GGGCGGTGAATCCGCCCGCGCGGCCCATGGCGCGCAGCATCTCGTCGACGGTCATGCCCTTCTTGACTTTGATGTCCTCAACGGGGATAAGCTCGAGCTTCTCTGACATTGTTGCTCACTAGGAGCCCGCCTAGACAACCCCTGTATTAAATGGTCACCATCGTAGAACTGCGTCGACGAGGGACAGTATGGAGGACACGGTGTCCTCGCGGGATCCGTTCCCGTCGACCACGGAGATGCCGGGGGCGGAGAGCATGGCGGCCCTGGTGTACTCCATGGACTCCAGGTTCTCGAAGGCCTCCTCGCGCTCGCCTCTGGCACTTATCCGCTGGAGGGCGACCGAAGGCTCCACGTCGATCATGACGTCGACGTCCGGCATGGGCATGAACGCCTCGAACATCGCGTGCATGACGCCGGCCGGACGGGGGCTCAGGAAGTAGCTCGACAGGTCGTACCTGACGGCGATGACCACCTTGTTCGGACCGGACCTGCGGACCGCGAGTCCGGTGATCATCATGTCCGCGGTGAGGAACACGGCGGCGAGGACGATCGGAGTCTTCCCCCTGCAGAGCAGGAGCTTCTTGCACGTCCTGCCGAGGACCCCTTTTCCCGGATGCTCCCTGACCTCGACGTCGAGACCCCTGTCGGAGAGGGTCTGGGCGATGGCCGCGGCGGCCGACGATTTGCCGGAGCCGTCCAGCCCGTCTATGGCCAGGAACATGCCTTACACCATCCAGAGCCAGCTTATAAGATGAACGGAATCCGGGACGCATGATAATCATGGCCCGCGACAGGGACTACCCGGACCTCCTGGAGGGCGTCCGCGGAGGGAGGGTCCTCGTCTGGACCTGCAACACCTGCGCCAGGCTGTGCCGCGGCCTGGGGGGCCGCGAGGCCGCCGAGGGCCTGGCATCCCGCCTGTCGGCCGACGGCGCGGAGGTGTCCGGCGTCGTCTCGTCGTCCGCGTGCTGCCTGATGTCCAAGGCCTTGTCCATGGCGGAGTCCGCCCCGGAGCACGACCTGATCCTCGCGCTCTGCTGCGACATGGGGGCCCGCAACGCCTCCGCCGCCACCGGGTCCCCCGTCCTCAATCCGGTGGTCACCTTCGGCCCCGGCTACCTCGACGAGGACGGGAACCCGAGGGTCGCGTCCGTCGTCTGCGGGACCACTGTCGTGGACGAGTCCGTGGAGGAGGCCGCCTCGAGGAGCGGCTGCTCGCCGGGCCCGTTCCGAGTGCCATCGCACGCGATACTATAAGGCGGCCGATTAAGGTTATATAGGGGGCCGTGTTAGACGGGCTCATTCGAGAGGACCTGCCATGTACATGATAACCGAGGCCAAGAAGGTCATCCGCATCCCCCCTTCCGAGCTCGGGGACGACCCCGACAAGGTTGTGGACGCACTCACGTGGAACACCTACGAGGGACGCCTCGCGGAGGAGGACAAGACCTTCACCGTGCTCATCAGGAACGTCAGGGCCGAGGGCCCGGGCCGCATCGTCCACGGCGACGGAGCGGTCTACCAGACCGTCAGCTTCGAGCAGGTTGTCTTCAAGCCCAGGGACAACGAGGTCATCGAGGGCGTAGTCGTCGAGATCCTCAAGTTCGGGGCCTTCGTCAGGTTCGGTCCGCTCGACGGCCTGCTCCACGTCAGCCAGATCATGGACGACCGCGTCGACATCGACGAGGCCAACCAGAGGCTGGTCGGGAAGGAGTCCGGCAAGTATCTCGCAGTCGGGGACATCGTCAAGGCGAGGGTCGTCAGCATCGACCTCAACGAGAAGAACCCCCAGGACAGCAAGATCGGTCTGACCATGCGCCAGCCCGGCCTCGGGAAGCTCGAGTGGCTCGAGGAGGACCGCAGGAAGCGCGCGGAGAAGGACAAGGCGGGTGATGAGTGATGGCAGGACCCGTCATGAGGGCATGCAAGCAGTGCAGCTTCATCAGCGAGGACGAGACATGCCCCCGCTGCGGAGGCGCGACCTCGAAGGACTGGCAGGGATTCCTGGCCGTCACCGACTTCGAGAAGTCCGAGATCGCCAAGAAGATGGGGATCTCCGCCAACGGGAAGTACGCCCTCAAGGTACGCTGATCGGGATGTTCGGGAAGGACCTGGCGCTGCCGGAATCCCAGAGGGACGCCTTCAAGGAGCCCCTGGGCAGGGAGCTGCCGGAGTCCGAGCTCGCATCCAACTCAGGAGAAACGGTTTACCTGACCGTCGGGGACGTGGTGTCCCTCACGTTCAGGAGATGCGGCGTCACGCCGAGGCTGTCGATATACGACGGCTTCACGGAGCGCCGCGAGATGACGGACTTCGCCAGGCTCGTCGAGGACGAGCCCAAGGAGACCGTCGTCAACCCCGCGGGGACCATAACCGCCGCAATGGCGGATGCGGTCCGCAGGGGCATCGGAGGGGAGGTCGCCCTGATACGGGTCGACGGGGAGGAGGATCTCGCGGTTCTGCCGTGCCTGGTCCTCGCGCCCGACGGCGCCCGCGTCGTGTACGGCATGCCCGGAAGATGCATGATGGTCGTCGAGGTCGACGGCCGCACCAGGGACAGGGCGAAGGAGCTCCTGTCCAAAATGGAGGAATTGGAATGAAGATGGAGATAACAGAGAACAAGCAGAACCCTCTCTACAAGAGGTCCGAGGTGTACTTCACCATCGACCACGTCGGTGAGTCCACCCCCGGAAGGAACGCAGTCGCCGAGGAGGTCGCCAAGCTGACCAAATCCAAGAGGGACTGCGTCGTCGTGACGACCGTCGAGTCCGTCTACGGCACCGGCAAGTCCAAGGGCTACGCCAAGGTCTACGAGTCCAAGGAGGCCGCCCTGGAGCTCGAGAGGGAGTACCTGCTGAAGAGGAACGGAATTGAGGCCCCCAAGGCGGATGCCGAGGCCCCTGCCGAGGAGTGATTACGATGGCAAAAGCAGCTGCAGCACCCAAGGTCGTCTCCAAGAAGGACGCGTACCAGGTCGACGGCGACAAGATCACCAGGACGAAGCCCGTCTGCCCCAAGTGCGGACCCGGCGTGTTCATGGCGACGCACAAGGACCGCGTTTCCTGCGGAAACTGCGGATACACCGAGTTCACCAACAAGCAGTGAACCGAGAGAACATCTTCTTCCGCCTCCACCCTCTCAATCGGAGGCACAGGATCCGCCGGGGAGAAACCCTCCCCGGCACCAAGTTCTCTAAAACACTATAGAACAAGCTCATTGGGCTCGTAGTATAGCTTGGATAGCATGGGGGCCTCCGGAGCCTCAGACCCGGGTTCGAATCCCGGCGGGCCCGCCTTAAGCTTTCAGGCGCCGGAAGCCCTGTTTGTGGTTTATTTCTCGATCACGGACATCCTGATCCTCGTGTCCCTGAGGGGCTCGGCCGGCATGGATTCCAGTTTCTCACCGATTTCCGTGAAGTAATCCGACGACTCATTCTGCGCGGCCTCGTCGGCGGGGAAGTCCATGCGCAGGTTGACGGTGCACGGCGTCCTGCCCATGGACAGGCTGGTCATGAAGTCGTCCATGATCATCTTGCCGAGTATGGGCGCGGCCTTCTCCATGGTACATTCAAGGATGCCCCGCACTATGTCTCCGTACAGCTCGTATCCCTCGTCGTAGTCGACCATCCCGGCATCGGCTTGGATCAGCTCGAGGATCCTCTCCTTGGGATCAACGCCCTCGGCGGCCATCTTCTCGCAGTACTCTCTCGGGACCTCCAGGGTGACCGAGACCATATCCTTCTCTTCAGGACTCATTTTCGTATCCCTCGCTGCATACAGGGGTCCCGGCGGCCCGATTCCGTGCCCGTGGGGAGGGCAGGCCCCGGTTCCGGCCGAAGACTCTTTCTATATTGCATTGGATTAGTAATTATGAATTATTAGAAATAAGATACGATTACGTACGTTTAGTTTCTTCCCGTCTTGGAGGTATGTTAATGCATCTAGACGACATGGATGCAGGTATTCCGGGGGTCCGTTGGACGGATGGGCCCGCCATGGCCCGCGGCGCCGTGTGCCAGCATCGGGGGCACATTGAACAGATTTTATACGCATACTTTCTTATGGTGGCATGAAGGGACGCATATGCCCCAGGG
>JAUNYA010000099.1 GCA_030539565.1 Thermoplasmata archaeon
GACCCAGACGGTCACGAACATGAGCTCGTCGTTGTTCTTGCAGAGGCTGCGGTTGACCTCGGAGAGCACGGTGCCGGGCTCGACACCGGGGCGGGCGTGCTCCTCGATGAGGATCTTGGTGATCGCCATGAACAGCGCCGCGGGCATCCCCTTGCCGGAGACGTCGGCGATGACGATGGCCAGCCTGTCCTCGTCCACGGGGAAGAAGTCGTACAGGTCCCCTCCGACGTACTTGGCGGGCTGCATGACGCCGGCCACGTTGGCGCGGTCGCCCACGGAGTCGAACTCCTTGGGGATCAGCGAGAGCTGGATGCCGCTTGCGATGGACAGCTCCGCGCCGTACCTCTCCTTCTCGGCGGACAGCGACTTGATGTCCTCGATGTAGCGGTCCAGGTCCTCGCTCATCGATTCGATGGACATCGCCAGGTTGCCTATCTCGGCGGACCTGCCGATGCGGCCGGAGCTCAGGTCCATGGTCCCGCGCACGCCGTCCACGCCGATGTAGTTCCTGACCTCCTCGGCGATGAAGCCGATCGGCTTCGTCAGGTAGTTCTCGATGTACCACAGAAGGGCCAGGAGCGGGAAGAAGAACATCAGCAGGGCCACGTTGAGGTAGAACAGCAGCGAGGACTGGCTGTTCCAGTTGGAGATGTTGTTTATGATGCCATAGTGCGAGGCCAGCAGGAACAGCAGGCAGAGGATCAGGCCCTCCGCCAGCAGTATGAGGACCACGCGCTCGATGGCGCTCCTGTCGAACCTGTTGAGCTTCACGGAGCTTCTGGGGACCGGCTCGACCGTGTACGAGGGCTTCAGCAGCACGTACAGGTAGACGAGGACCATGGAGACCGTCAGCCCGGTCTCCGCGATGTCCCTGTCGGCGGTCCAGTCCGAGTTCAGGATGATCAGGAACGCGGCGAGGATGATCAGGTCGTACAGGCGGTGGTTCGGGCGGTCGAGGATGCTGTGGAGCGCCCTGCGCCTCGGCCCGTAGAACGGGATGCCGAAGAACCTGAAGATGACGATCGCGGTGAGCCCGATCAGCACCGAGAACCCGGTCAGGTTGAGGAACGAGATGATGGCGCTGTCGTTGACAGGGTCCATGCCGTACCTCATGATCCAGAAGCCGTCCAGCAGGAGCGTGCCGATGACGGCCCCGGCCAGGATGCACCCGATGAACTTGACGGTGTTGCGGTAGGACATCAGGTCCGGCTGCCTGGACCCGCAGTTGGGGAAGCAGCTGTACCAGATCTTGTACGGCACTATCGCGGTGGCGCCGGTGAGGAGCATGTCCCAGCATATGTCGACTGGTGCGACCTCGGGATAGTCCGTGACGAGGGTGGCGAGCATCGCCCCGATGGCCGCGTACGGACCGTAGAGGATGCCGAGGATGGGGGACACACCCAGATAGATGAGGAAGTACGCGCTGGGCACCAGGCCGCTGCCTGTGATGACCACGTACATGAAGACGAAAGACAGGACGAGGATTGCCGCCTCGGTCCGGCCGAAGCTTATGCCGTACTCCTTCACGGCAATCCCGTAGGGGTTTTGAGATAAGGCGTTTTTCCCACGCCGTTAGGCAATGGCGTGGCACCCGGCCAGGGCCGGGGCCGGGATCAGCTGATCTCGACGTCCTCGTCGTCCGCGAGGAAGCGGATCGCGCAATCACGCTTGAGTCCGAGGTCGCCCGCGACCTCCAGGGCCTTGACGATGCCGGCGGGGACGGGGCACGCGGTGTGCGGGATGGCCTCCGCGGCGAGCTTGTAGATAGAGGACGTGTCGAACGGGGCCTCGACCTCCGCGTAGGGGCTCATGGGCTCCAGTTTCCACGACATCTTGAGCACGTTGGGACAGTCGCTCTTGATGTCGATCTCGATGAGACCCATTCCGTTGTCCTTCGCCGTTATGAGCGTCTTCATCTTGCAGACGCCCGCGTCAACACATACCCTGCAGTCAGCCATTACTCGTCACTCCTGAGCCTTATGAGATTGTTAGCGCCCGCCATCGTCCTTATGTCGACCACGCCGATGGCCGCGATGATGCGGTTGTCGAGCTCTATGGGGGTCACGATGACCCTTATGCCCTTGTAGGGGCCCGACGTCGCTATCTTACGGATTGTCGTTCCAACACTTATAACCTCTTCGAGGACGGGGCCGCTGTACGCGTTGTCTATGACCGCGCCGTTCTCGATCCTGATGCCCAGGTTGTCCCTGCTCTTGGCGCACACCGGGAGGCCCCCAACGAGGTCGTGGATGGCGAACGCCAGGGAGATGAGCTCATTGCCAGCGTTCTTCGGGGTGAGGATGTCCTTGAGGTCGCGGTTGAACTGCAGGCCGCCCATGATGGTCAATCCTGCGGTGACCGCTCCGACCTCGGCGACCTCCTTGGTGGGGCCGGTGCCGATGATGACCACATCGTCGTTCCTCAGCATGAACAGGGACCTGACCTTGGAGGCGATGTCCTCGTCCACGGGGTAGTCGGAGCCGGGGAACACCAGGTTCCCGTCGGTGTACACCAGGGTGGTGGCTCCCGTCGCTCCGGATTTGATCGCGGCGTCCCTCTCCTCGCACCCGAACTTCACGTCCTTGGCACGTTTGGAGACGCGCACGGCGCAGTCCTTGTCGCCGATGGTGAGGTCGCTAATCGACACGTCGGCAACGTCCATATGGTAGGTCTTCTTGAACTCGGACCCGCGGTCCGTCAGGATGATGCCGCTCTTGCCGATCGTGATCATGCCCTGATCCTGAAGCTGGGACAGTATGGTCCTCGTGCTCCCCTCACCGATGTTGAGGAGCTGCGATAGCCTCTTCCTACCGACGGGGATGCTCTCGTCGAGACACTCGAGCGCCTTCCATATGTGGTAGTCGTTGAACTTCGGGACCGGACCGCCGAGCCGGCTTGCCCTCTGAATCATACTGGATGAATCATTCATCCAATTTATAAAATATTCCAATTGGTGCGACGAAGCCAGCGCACCGTGTCCAGATATCGGGAAACCGCCCGGCTGGACGGGTTAACACGCCCTTACTCTACGCGCGCGTTCAACAGGGTTTATATTGGCCGAGGGTTTCGGCCCCTCATGGCTCAAGAGTCGGCAGAACTTCTTGTCATCGAGAACGTGTCGAAGTCCTTCGACGGGAAATGCGTGCTCGACAACATCAGCGCCAAGCTGTCGTCCGGGATGATCCTCGGACTCATCGGCAAGAGCGCGGCCGGTAAGAGCGTGCTCATCCACATGCTGAGAGGCAGCGAGGAGTACGCCCCGGACAAAGGCCGGGTCATCTACAACGTCAACCGCTGCCTGAAATGCGGCAACCTGGACCTCCCCGAGAAGGGGAAGGCGTGCACGAAGTGCGGGGGCGAGTCGGAAACGCTCTCCGTGGACTTCTGGTCCCTCAAGCCCGAGGACCCCCTCAGGGTCGCCGTCAAGTCCAGGGTGGCCATCATGCTCCAGAGGACCTTCGCCCTCTTCGGCGACATGTCGGTCATCGAGAACATCATGGAGGCCATCCCCGCGGACATCACCGGGGAGGCCAGGACCAGGCGCGCCATCGAGCTCCTCGAGCTCGTCAACATGACGCACAGGACCACCCACATCGCCAGAGACCTGTCCGGAGGCGAGAAGCAGAGGATCGTCATGGCGAGGCAGCTGGCCAAGGAGCCGCTGTTCTTCCTCGCGGACGAGCCCACCGGAACCCTCGACCCCACCACCGCCGAGACCGTGCACAACGGCCTCGTCGACTACGTCAAGGGCAAGGGCATCTGCATGGTCTTCGCGTCCCACTGGCCCGAGGCCATCGAGAAGATGGGCGACGAGGCCATGCTGCTCGACGGCGGCAAGTGCCTGATGCACGGCAAGCCCGCCGACGTCTGCGCCGAGTTCATGAAGGACTACCACTTCGACAGCTCGAAGAAGGAGGGCCTCCTCGGGGAGCCCCTCATCGTGCTGGACGACGCCAAGAAGCACTACTTCTCCGTCGTCAGGGGTGTCGTGAAGGCCGTGGACGGCGTCACGTTCGACATCAAGGAGAGGGAGATCTTCGCCCTCGTCGGGTACT
>JAUNYA010000100.1 GCA_030539565.1 Thermoplasmata archaeon
ACCATACAATTTCTAAAAAATTCCACCATACAAATCCTAAAAAAGATATACTAATCCAACGATAGCCAGTGCATGAAGAATGAATACTGGCCGAGGCTTGTGGATTCTACGTTGGAAAACAAGCTTGAAGGAGTCGGTGCAGTACTCATAGAAGGCCCCAAATGGTGCGGCAAGACGACGACCGGCGAGGAGCACTCCAACAGCACCCTCATGGTCAAGGGCAAACCATCCATCCGGAGGATAACAGGGCTGATCGATCTAGAGTCCACGGCGTTCCTGGACGGCGCCCCGCCCATGCTCGTGGACGAGTGGCAGAACGTACCCGACCTGTGGGACGTCATACGCTGCGAGGTGGACGAACGCAACGAGCCGGGTCAGTTCATCCTGACGGGATCCGCATGTCCGCCCCTCGGCGAGACGGTGCACTCGGGGGCGGGACGCTTCGCATCCTTCCGCATGAGGACGATGACCCTCTTCGAGTCCAGGGAGTCCAATGGGTCGGTGTCCCTGAGGTCGCTCTTCGACGGATGCAGGGTGGACTGCATGGCGGATCTGACGACCGAGGGGCTGGTGAGCGCGATAGTCCGCGGAGGATGGCCCGGGAGGGTCTGTGGCGGAACCGGGAAGGCGTACACCGCCGCCGACTATCTGGAGATGATCGCCTCCAAGGACATGTCGAAGTACCTCTACAGGTCCCTTGTGGATGATGACGACGAGGACGATGACGCATCCGGGGTGTACAGGCAGAACGTGTACGACGTCACCAGCCGCCTCCTCCAGTCCATAGCCCGCAACCTGGGCACCTCCGCCTCTGTGGCATCCATCGAGAGCGATGTCAACTCCAAGAAGGAGCTGGTCTCGACACCGACCCTGAACAAGTATATCGCCACGCTCGAGCGCATGTACATAATCGAGAACCTGGAGGCCTGGAACCCCCACATCCGCTCGCGCACCAGGCTGGCGAAGACGCCGAAGTGGCATTTCTCGGATCCCTCCCTGGCAGCCGCCGCGCTCAAGCTCAACGAGAAGAAGCTCCTGAACGACCTGAACGCGCTGGGCTTCTTCTTCGAGTCCCTGTGCCTGAGGGATATCCGCGTCTACCTGGACTCGATCGGGGGCAGGGTGAGCTACATCGCCAACAACAACGGGTACGAGGTCGACCTCATCCTGGAGCTCGACGACGGCAGATGGGCCGCGATAGAGGTCAAGCTGGGCAGCCTGGAGTACGACAAGGCGGCGGACAACCTGCTCAAGCTCAAGGACTTCGTCGACACGAAGCGCGTCGGGGAGCCGGTGTTCCTGGCCATACTCACGGGCATGCCCGACGGATACACCCGCAAGGACGGGGTCCATGTGGTGCCCATCGGCTGTCTGAGGGACTGAGGCTCAGCAGATCCTGGGAACGGGGTCCCCGGCGGGAGCCTCGAGGATGCGCCTTCCGCCGACTTCGGTCCTCATGACGACCCTCTCGGGGCCCTCCACGGCGTGGCCGATGATGGCCGCGTTCCTGCCCTCGGGTGTGGAGCGGATCGCCTTGAGGACCTCCTCGGCCATCTCCGGCACCACGCCGATGACGCACTTGCCCTCGTTCCCGATGCTCAGCGGGTCTATTCCCAGGAGCTCGCAGGCGTTGACGACGCCGTCCCTCAGGGGGATGGCGGAGAAGTCGATGTCCATGCCGACGTGGGACTTGCCGCACCACTCGTTGAGGGTGTTCGCAAGCCCTCCGCGGGTCGGGTCCTTCATCGCCACGATGCCGCCGGCCTTCAGGCCCTCGGCGATCATCCTGTTGAGGGGGGCGACGTCGCTCTGGACCTCGCTCTCGAACCCGTACCCCTCGCGGAACGAGAGGAGCGCGATGCCGTGGTCGCCCATGTATCCCGAGACGATGATGGCATCCCCGGGCCTGACGTTGGAGTCGGTGCACCAGCGGTGGTCCACCTTCCTGTACTCCCCGGCCTTGGCGAGGTTCGAGTCGAGGACGGCGGACCTCTTTCCGATGGCGGACGTGGACATGACCATCTGGTCCACCGCGCCGGACTCGACGACCTTGGTGTCGCCGGTGGCGATCGGGACCCCGGCGCCGGCCGCGGTCCTGCCCATGGAGTCCATGACCCTGTCGACGACATCGATGTCCAGCCCCTCCTCCATGATGACCGAGCACGCGAGTGCCAGAGGGGTCGCTCCCATGACCGAGATGTCGTTGACGGTCCCGGCCACGGAGATCTTGCCGATGTCGCCTCCGGGGAAGAAGAGGGGCTTCACGGTGTGCCCGTCTATGGTGAACACCACGTCGTCGACGACCGCCGAGTCGTCCATCGAGTCGAGGGGGACCTCGGCATCCATCTTGGGGAAGTGGGTCGTGATGTGGTCGGAGAGGAACTGCTGCATGAGCTCCCCGCCGGCTCCGTGGTTCAGGATCACCTTGGGCATGAGCGGTGGATTCCCGAATCGGGATATACACTTTGTCCAGTGGTTTGTCGTATGTCGGGATGTACAGGAGCGATAACTCGCGGAAAAGGGAACATATGTTTGGAAATGATCGCTTTCTGGTCACTCTGACACTATGCAAACTTCTCAGGCCCCGTTCAAACGCATCATGCGAGGATTCGTACCTGGCTTCGGCCCCGTATGTCCTTTTGAAATCGGAACGGTACTTTATGACGGACGCATGCGTTGCCTCTTTTCCCACGTTGCATTCGTCAGGCATCATCATCACATCCGTTCGAGTTGAATCACTTACTTTATGCTAATTGTATGAATTATTTGTAAGGATTGCCGGCGTTATTTAAAACGTTTCGCCGAAGTTCATTCCCTCCTGATGTTGTGTCCCTTGTCCAGTTGACTCTCAGACTAATCAGGATTATATCGGACCTCCATGATTGAGAATCACGGGGCCCTGTGGGGTAGCGGATATCCTGTCAGACTTCGGAACTGATGATCCGGGTTCGATTCCCGGCAGGGCCGCCACGTTTCTCAATCGGTGGAGTACTTGCCGACCGCCTTGCAGTGGGCGAGCACGTGGCCCTCCATCGCGAAGTACAGGTCGTTGAGCCTGAACCCGCTCGGAAGGTCGAGGACGGTGTCGAGGGCGTAGACCTTGAGGGTGTACCTGTGCATGCCGTTGGGAGGCGCGGGTCCGCCGTATCCGGTGGCCTGCTCCCTCGTGAGGTCGCCCAGGGCGCTGAACCAGTTGTTGGAGCCCTCGGTGAACGGGGGGTTGTTGTGGGACGCGCCCTCCTTCACCTCCGTGTCCTTGAGATCGGATATGAGCCAGTGCACCCAGAGGAACCCTGCCGCGGAGACTGCGTCGTAGTCGTCGAAGACCACGGCGAAGCTCTTCGTTCCCTCGGGGGCGTCCTTGATGGAGAACCCGGGGGAGAGCCCCGGCATGCCGTTGACGAAGACGGTCCCCTTGGCGCCGTACTGGTCGCCGAACCATCCGTCGGGCCCGATCGCGGGGCACTCGACCCTCATCAGGCTCCCTCGTAGATGATCAGCGAGTCCACGTCGTACTTGGCGAGCTTCTTCCTGCCCTCGAGGCCGGCGAGCTCCATGACGAAGCCGATCTTGACGACCTCGCCGCCCAGCTTCTCGACCATCTTGACGATGGCCTCGGTCGTGCCGCCGGTGGCCACCAAGTCGTCGATGATGACGACCTTCTGGCCGGGCTTGATCGCGTCCTTGTGCATCTCGAGCTCGGCGGAGCCGTACTCCAGGTCGTACTTCTCGGAGATGGTCTCCCTGGGGAGCTTGCCCTTCTTCCTGACGAGGATGAACCCCTTGCCCATGGCGTAGGCCACGGGGGTGCCGAAGATGAACCCCCTGGACTCGGACCCGACGACCAGGTCGAAGTCGATTCCCTCGAGCATGCCGACGAGCCCGTCGATGGCGAGCTTCAGGCCTTCGGGGTCGCTCATGATCGTCGTTATGTCACGGAAGAGGATGCCGGGTTTGGGGTAGTCCGGGATCTCGGTGACATAGTCCTTCAGTGCTTTCATGCGGGGAGGACCGCGCTATCGGGAAAAAGCTTTGCGCATGGTTCCC
>JAUNYA010000020.1 GCA_030539565.1 Thermoplasmata archaeon
CGGGCTCGGCGTCGTGGACGGGGTTGTGGGGCGCGCAGATGCGCCCGGAGGCGATTCCGTTGCGGATGAACTCCGGGCTGACGCCCTCCTTCTCCGCGATCCTGCGCATGAGGTCGGTGACCTCTCCCCTGCGGGCCTGCTCCATTATCGTGCTCATTGCGAATCGTACCGTAATGCGATGGCTCGGATATATACGAGAGCTTTCCTCGGATGTGGCAGGGCACGAGAGTCTGGCACTGTCATCGGTCTTCCGACTGTTTCTCCGATGTGTCGATGCCCGCAATCTCCTCGTAGGTCAGCAGAATGACCCCTCTTTCTTTGAATCCGTTCGCGAATCCGCTCTTGGAGCAGAGCACGTACCTCACATCATCATATCCGTGGACCAGGTGGGATTTCCGTACAAGGTTGTCGAGCACAGCGGGACCGACCTTCTCATTTCTGTACTTGCACTCGGTGAAGTATCCTCTGAGAACCCCCTCGTCATCGACGGTCTGGATGAGGTCGATCTCCTCCTGTACGCCGGTTTCCGGGTCGCCACCCCACCATGTCCTGGATTCGCCACCGTAGCATCTATTCAGGTGTTCTGCACAAATCTCCTCGAACGAGCGTCCCACGGAGCGGTCAATCTCTTTGATCACGGCGTTGGCGGTCTTCATCAGATCGGGCTGTATCGATGTCCTCATGCAGGGACGGATGAATGCGAAATGGAACTGTATGTACTGGTCGCGGATGTAATATCTGACAGCTTTTCCAGAGGGGTTGTCGGCCGGCCTCCGTTTCTCCACGATGCGCGCCTCGCAGAGATCGTCCAGGTACTCGGAGCACATGGGTGCCGGTATTCCGGCACCTTTGGCAATGTCTGTGTTCCGGGTGTTGCCTCCCGCCAGTGCCGAGAGAATCTTGTTGTACGTCTTCGGCGTGGGGAACTCCGAGATGAGAACAAGGGTATGCTCCCCTTCGAAGAGAGGGGTCGTTCCCAGAAAGTTCCTGATGATGTTCTCCTGCAGGCTCTTTCCCGGATTGAAATGCTCCAGATACCACGGGATGCCTCCGACCATCGTGTATATCCTCATCCGATCCTCTTCGGAGAACCCATCGAGCAGGAGTCTGGCATGACGGTATTCCAGGGGTTCGAGTCTGATGGAGCCCGTACG
Organism: Thermoplasmata archaeon; assembly: GCA_030539565.1. Classification (GTDB taxonomy): domain Archaea; phylum Thermoplasmatota; class Thermoplasmata; order Methanomassiliicoccales; family Methanomethylophilaceae; genus Methanoprimaticola. Next base: position 1,155 of record JAUNYA010000020.1, read on the forward strand.
CCTCCCGTAGAGCGCGCTCGTGGATTCGACGATCTCTTTCTTCATGAGGCTGAGCGATGAGCCAGTGAGTATCAGGAAGAGTTTCGAGTCCTCGCCGAGGCTGTCGATGAACCTCCGGAGTTTCGTTCCCACACCTTTGGAAGACTTGACGAGTTCGGGGTATTCGTCGATTATGAGCAGGAAGCGCTCGTCCTCGGATTTCTTACGCACGATTTCGAGGACGCTGTCGAGGGGGGCATCCCCAGCGGTCAGTACGCCGAGAGACTCGGCGAGGCCACGGACGTTCTCTCCCAAGCTCCCCTCGACGGCGCAGTAGTATGCCGCGTTCTTCCCTTTGGCAAATTCCTGAATCAGAGTGGTTTTACCGACTCTTCTTCTTCCGAATATCGGTATGAACTCGAATTTTCCGCTGTTGTAGCGCTCCTCCAGTGCGTCGATCTCCTTCTCCCTTCCGTACAGCATGAATCCGACAACGATCTTCTGGATTATAAATTAAGTGTTTACATAATATGTGTTTGCATAATTTATGTTTGGTTAATTCCAAGGGCTGTCACGCATGCGTACGCGCGACTTCTCACGCGCGCGTGTGTACATTATTATATAACGGCGCCATCACCAGTCCAGATACAATGGCAGATGGGAACTTCGAGAAGGCCGAGGAGGACTACGGCGCGGACAGCATCGTCGCGCTCCATGGTCTGGAGGCCGTCAGGAAAAGACCCGGGATGTACATCGGATCCACCGACTCCCGCGGTCTGCACCACATGGTGTACGAGGTCGTCGACAACGGCATCGACGAGGTCATGGCCGGCTTCGCCACCGAGGTCGACGTCACGATCAACGAGGACGGGTCCATAACCGTCGTGGACGACGGACGCGGCATCCCCACCGGGATGAACCACGAGGAGGGCAAGTCCGCCCTGGAGATGTGCCTCACGGACCTCCACGCGGGCGGGAAGTTCAACCAGAACAGCTACAAGGTCTCCGGAGGACTGCACGGAGTGGGGGTCTCCGTCGTCAACGCGCTCTCCGAGAGGCTCGTGGCGGTCATCGACAGGGAGGGCAAGAGGTTCCGCCAGTCCTACAGGATCGGCGTCCCCGACGGCCCCGTGGAGGTCATCGGCGACTCGGACAGGCACGGCACGTCCATCACGTTCTGGCCGGACCCCGAGATGTTCGAGACCGTGGAGTTCGACTACACCACCCTGCAGAACAGGTTCCGCAACCAGGCGTTCCTGAACAGGGAGGCCACCATCAACTTCGAGGACCTCAGGTCCGGCAGGAAGGAGACCTTCCACTACGACGGCGGCGTCTCCGAGTTCGTCCAGTACCTCAACAGGTCCAAGACGCCCCTGCACCCCGCCCCGATCCACTTCGAGGGCGAGAGGAACGGCGTGTCCATCGACATCGCCATGCAGTGGACCGACGGCTACAACGAGGAGATCGACTCCTTCGTGAACACCATCTTCACCCCCGAGGGAGGGACGCACCTCGCCGGCTTCAGGACCGCCCTGACCAGGACGATCAACGACTACGGCAAGGCCAACAACCTGCTGAAGGACACCACCCTCGAGGGGAGCGACGTCCGCGAGGGTCTGACCGCGATCGTGAGCATCAGGATGCCGGAGCCCCAGTTCGAGGGCCAGACCAAGGCGAAGCTGGGCAGCAGCGTCGCCCAGGGCGCGGTGTCCGCGCTGATGGGCGAGAAGCTGGCCGAGTACATGCTCGAGAACCCCCAGGTCGCCCAGATGATCGTCAGGAAGGCCATCTCCGCCTACGAGGGCAGGGAGGCCGCCAGGAAGGCCAGGGATGCCACCAGGAGGAAGAGCGTCCTTGAGACCACCAGCCTCCCCGGGAAGCTCGCGGACTGCTCCGAGAGGGACCCGTCCAAGTGCGAGCTTTACATCGTGGAGGGTGACTCCGCAGGCGGGAGCGCAAAGCAGGGCAGGGACCGCAACTTCCAGGCCATCCTCCCCATCAGGGGAAAGATCCTCAACGTCGAGAAGACCCGTCCGGACAAGCTGCTGGACCACGAGGAGATCAAGAACCTCGCCATCGCCATCGGCGGAGGCATCGGGAAGGAGTTCGACGTCTCGAAGATACGCTACCACAACGTCGTCATCATGACCGATGCCGATGTGGACGGGGCGCACATCTGCACCCTGCTCCTGACGCTGTTCTACAGGCAGATGAAGCCTCTGATCGAAGCGGGCCATGTCTACATCGCCATGCCCCCGCTCTACCGCGTGTACAAGGGCAAGAAGCAGATCTACGCGTACAACGACGCGGAGATGGCCGCGGCCATGGAGGAGATCGGCGCCGGCGCCAACGTCTCCAGGTACAAGGGTCTGGGAGAGATGAACCCGCAGCAGCTGTGGGACACCACCATGGACCCCGAGACCAGGATAATGAAGAAGGTCACCATCGAGGACGGGATCCTGGCGGACCAGCTGTTCTCGGTGCTGATGGGCGACGACGTCGAGCCCCGCAGGGAGTTCATCATCGAGCACGCCCACGAAGTGATCAACCTGGATGTGTGATACCGTGGACGGCGAGAGGAAACTCATAATCCAGCCCATCGAGCAGGAGATGCAGCGCTCCTACATCGACTACTCCATGAGCGTCATCGTCGGCCGCGCGCTCCCGGACGTGCGCGACGGACTGAAGCCGGTCCACAGGAAGATCATGTACGCCATGTCCGACATGGGCCTGACGTACAACCGCCCCCACAAGAAGTCCGCCACAGTGGTCGGAGAGGTGCTCGGTAAGTACCACCCCCACGGCGACTCGGCGGCGTACGAGGCCATGGTCAGGATGGCGCAGCCCTTCTCGCTGCGCTACCCGCTGGTCGACGGGCAGGGCAACTTCGGTTCCGTGGACGGCGACCCGGCGGCGGCGATGCGTTACACCGAGGCCAGGATGACCAAGATGGCGTCCGACCTCCTGGCGGACCTGGACAAGGAGACCGTCGACATGGTGGACAACTACGACGGCTCCCTGAAGGAGCCCGCCGTGCTGCCCTCCAAGTTCCCGAACCTGCTGGTGAACGGCTCCGACGGTATCGCCGTCGGAATGGCCACCAAGATGCCCCCGCACAACCTCCGCGAGGTGTGCGACGCCATCTCGTACACTGTGGACAACCCCGACGCCACCATCGACGACCTCATGCAGTTCGTCAAGGGCCCCGACTTCCCCACCGGGGGAACGATCTACGGCCTCGCCGGGATACGCTCCGCTTACGAGACCGGGCGCGGGAGGCTCAAGGTCAGGTCCAACTACCACTTCGAGGAGATGGACAACGGGAAGACCCGCATCATCGTCGACGAGATCCCCTACCAGGTGAACAAGGCCCTGCTCATCGAGCAGATCGCCGAGCGCGTCAAGAACAAGGAGATCGAGGGGATCACCGACCTCCGCGACGAGTCCGACAGGCACGGCATGCGCATCGTGATCGAGCTCCACAGGGACGCGATCCCCAACGTGGTGCTCGAGAACCTGATGAAGAAGACCAACATGCAGACCACCTACGGGATCATCAACATCGCCCTGGTGGAGAACCGCCCCACCGTCCTCAGCCTGAAGGCGCTGATCCACCACTACATCCAGCACAGGAGGGAGGTCGTCGTCCGCAGGACCAGGTACGAGCTGGCCCAGGCGGAGAAGCGCTTCCACATACTCGAGGGCCTGATGAGGGCCATCAACAAGCTGGACGAGGTCATCGAGCTGATCCGCGGGTCCGCGGACGCGGCGTCCGCCAACATCGGGCTGCAGCAGCTGCTGGAGATCGACGAGGAGCAGGCCAAGGCCATCCTGGACATGCGCCTCCAGAAGCTGACCGGCCTCGAGCTGAACTCCATAAAGGAGGAGTACGACCAGCTGAAGGTCCAGATGGACGATCTGAAGGACATCCTCGCCAGGGACGTCAGGGTCCTGGAGATCATCAAGCAGGAGACCGAGGAGATGAAGGAGACCTACGGCGACGACCGCAGGACCGTCATCGATCCCAACGCGATCGACACCGACGAGGAGGACCTTATCCCCCGCGAGCAGGTGGTCATTACCATCTCCGCTGACAACTACATCAAGAGGATCCCGCTGAGCACCTACAGGCAGCAGTCCCGCGGAGGCGTCGGCCTCACCGCGATGCAGACCAAGGAGGAGGACCACGTGGCGTCGATGTTCGTGACGTCGTCGCACGACTACGTGATGTTCATCACCAACCGCGGAAGGCTCCACTGGCTCAAGGGATACAGGATCCCGGAGGGCAGCCGCCAGTCCAAGGGCAAGCCCATCGTGAACCTCCTGGCGGACCTGGAGGAGGGCGAGAAGGTCGTCAACACCATCTGCGCCTCCGACTTCCCCGAGGACAGGTACCTGGTGTTCTGCACCCGCAACGGCCTGATCAAGAAGACCCAGCTCTCCGCCTACAGCAACGTCCGCTCCCGCGGCATCAAGGCGATCAAGCTGGAGGATGGCGACGAGCTCATAGAGACGGACATCACCGACGGGCAGGACCAGATCATCATCGCGTCCGCCGACGGCCTCGCCGTCAGGTTCGACGAGTCCGACGCCCGCTCCATGGGGAGGGACACCGTCGGCGTCAAGGGGATGACCCTGAACGCCGGCGACCGCGTCGTGTCGATGGCTGTGGTGAAGCCGGGAGACAGGCTCCTGACCGTGTCCGAGAACGGCTACGGCAAGATCTCCGACGTGGACGACTACCGCAAGACGCACCGCGGCGGGAAGGGCGTGATCACGATCAAGACCGACGAGAGGAACGGCAAGGTCGTGTCCGTCAGGAAGGTCAACCCCGGCGACCAGCTGATGCTGACCTCCGCGTCCGGCAAGATCATCCGCATGGACACGGACGAGATCCGCGAGACCGGGCGCAACGCCAAGGGCGTCCGCATCATGGACATGCGCGACGGCGACAAGGTCGTGGCCGTCGAGCCCGTGATGACCGAGGAGCAGGAGGCGGAGATCGAGTACGAGGCCCCCGCCGAGCCGGCCCCGCAGGCCGACCCGGACGTGCCCCTGAACATCGAGACCGAGGGCGACGAGTGAACCCAGAGGGGCCGGGTCCCGTATCCGGCCTCTCCAAAACCTTATAAACCGAGTCCCTATAGGGGCGATTCACGCCGTGGTAACTCAGTTGGGAGAGTGCAAGACTGAAGATCTTGAAGTCGCTGGTTCGAGCCCGGCTCACGGCACCATGACTTTTCTTCCCCTTTCGATTCGCAGGAGAGCATAATGGAACCCGACCGCGTCTTCATCGACATCAAGACCTGCGACATGACCCTGTCGCAGGTGATGCTCGAGATCGCGAGGCTCCAGGCGGAGAACCCGGACCTCGAGGTGTTCATGGACGGGGACCGCTACGCGATCGTGGGGCGCAGGAGGCGCAGCCGATGGGACGCGGACGCATCACGATAGGGCTCTACAACTCGTACGACCAGAACTTCAGGGAGCCGCACAGGCGCGTCATAGCCCGTGCGGGGGACCTCGCGAGGGCCTACGACATGGGTCTGGCACTTTTCGGTTTCCCGATCCCGGAGAACGCCCGCACACCCAGGGAGATAGCCGAGTGGGTGGCCGGGACCACGAGCATCGGTGGCCACGGCAGGAACTTCATGGAGATGGCCGAGGCCGGTCGCTTCCAGTGCTTCCCGTACCCCGGGAAGGGCTTCCCGCCACAGCTGGGCGAGGTCGTACTCACGACGAGCAAGCCGGACCCCAGGAAGCAGACGTCCCTGGACGAGCTCGTCGCGACCGTCGAGCGCGGGCAGAGCGTGACGCTGCTGTTCGGCATCGGCCCTCACGGTGTCCCGAAGAACGTGATGTCCATCCCGAAGCACGACCTGGACATAACCCCCGGCGGATTCTCGCTGGAGACCTGCACGGCCCTGGGGGCCGTCTGCGGGGCGCTGTACGCCCGCCTGTCTCAGTAATGGTCGTACAGGACGTCGTCGGGCTCGAGGAGCACTCCGGCGCCCTTCTGGACCCTTCCCACGACCTTCGCGTTCGGGTACTCCGACGCTATGGCCTCGGCGTCCTCCGCGGGTGCCACGATGGCGAATCCCAGGCTCATGTTGAGGGTCTGGTAGATCTCGCGGGTCTCGATCTGCCCGATCTCCTGCAGTGCCTTGAAGATGGGCGCCGGCTCGAACGGGTCGTCGATGACGTACTGGAGGCCCTGCCTCATCCTGAGGATGTTCCTGAGGCCGCCGCCGGTGATGTCGATCAGGCCGTGGACCTCGTGGGCCTTCGTGATTGCCATGACCTGCTTGACGTAGATCTCGGTCGGGGTCAGGAGCTCCTCCCCGACTGTTCCCGACACTCCCTTGACGGAGTCCCTCATGGAGATGTTGTTCGCCTCGAGCACCTTCCTGGCGAGCGTCAGCCCGTTGGAGTGGATACCGGAGGACTTCAGCCCGACGATGAGGTCGCCCTCGGCGCACGTCTCGCCGGTGATGACCCTGTCCTTCTCCACGTATCCCATGCAGGTCCCGGAGAGGTCCACGCCGTTGACTATCTCGGGAAGGACGGCGATCTCGCCGCCCACGATCTCCATGTCGGAGAGCTCGGCCCCCTTCTGGAGGCCCTTGCCGATCTCCTCTGTGATGGCGGGGTTGGGCTTGTCGATCGCGATGTAGTCGACGAACGAGGTGGGCTGGGCGTTCACGCAGATGGTGTCGTTCACGTTCATGGCGATGCAGTCGATCCCGACCGTGTCCCACTTGTTCAGCTCCTCGGCGATGAGCAGCTTGGAGCCCACGCCGTCGGTGGCGAGCGTGATGTACCTGTCGCCGAAGTCCACGAGGCTGGCGAAGAGCCCCGGGAGACGGACGGCCTGCCCGAGCCCCTGGCGCTTGTAGCTGACCTCGTCCACGAGGGCCTTGATGGCCTCGGACTTCTGGTCGATGTTCACTCCGGAATCGGCGTATGTCCACCCGCTCATCCTAACAACCGCTGCAACATGGCCGAGGTGGGATATTAGGGTGTTGTCATCCTTCCGCGAAGCCCTCGGACGCGGCGTGCCGGTCGAACTCCCTCTTGGCGAGCCAGAGCATCATGAACCCGCCGATGACCTCGGCGACCAGCAGGCTGTAGAATATGGCGTCCATGGAGACCCTGCTGGCGAACACCAGGAACACGATGATCATGAGGTTCCTGACGAACGAGGCGACCATGGACATCTGCGCCAGGCGGAGCGACTGGAGTATGGAGGATCCGATGTCCACCAGGCCGAAGAACGGGATCAGCACCGCGTAGATCCTCAGGACGTGGGCGAACTGCGGGCGGAGCTCCGCCATGGACTCGGACAGGGTGAACGGGATCACCGCGTAGTCGGCGAAGATGAACAGGATCGCGGCTATCGCCACCATGAGGATCGTCGTTATCCTCAGCGAGTAGACGTTGGCGTCCCTGGCCTTCTGGACGTTGCCCTGACCCAGCGCTGCGGATGCGATGGGTATCAGCGCAGATCCGACCGCCTGGGAGACGACCTCCTCCAGGGGATGTTGTACAGCGCCGCTCCGAGCGTCCCGCCGCAGGCGATGACGAAGATCCTCTGGATCATGGACATGAGGCTGATGAGGGTGGTCTCGGTGGCGCGCGGTATGCCCACGAACAGCACCTCCTTGATGAGGTCGAGCCTCGGGCGGAAGCCGCGGAAGGACATACTCAGGTACATGGAGCCGCGGGCGTACCACCAGAGTCCCACGCACGTCGAGATTACCGTGGCGATCGTCGTCGCCCATCCGGCCCCGGCCAGGCCCATGTCCAGCCCGAACATCAGGATCGGGTCGAGGACGATGTTCAGCACGGCAGCCACCAGGAGCATCGCGGTGCTGTGCTTGGCCGCGCCCTCCGACCTGAGGATGCCGGAGACCACGCCGTTGATGACCATCGGCAGCGTCCCGAGGACGATCGGGTCGATGTACTCCCTGCACAGGTCCCGGACGTCGTCCGCACCCATCATGTAGATGAGGGGGTCCTGCGCGAGCCACAGTATCGGCGTCGCGACGAGCGAGATGATCACGCTCACCACCATGGTCTGGACCGCCAGGCTGTCGGCGTCCGCCTTCTCGCCCCGCCCCAGGCGTCTGGCTATAGCGGTCGCCGCGCCGACCCCGATGCTGGCGCCGAGCCCGGAGACTATCCAGTAGACCGGCGAAATCGTAGACACCGCGGAGCTCGGGTCGAGCCCCAGGAGCGAGCACCAGGTCGTGTCCGCGAAGCTGTTGATCTGAACGACGAGGAACGAGACTATCAGCGGCCCGGACATGGCGAGAACCGCCGTCCTCGGGTCGCCGAGCATGACCTTCAGGTCCCTCGTGGCATCCTCCGCGCTCATCCGCTCACTTCTTCGGGTACTTCCCGATCCTCTCGAGCCAGAGCCTCATGCCCTTCTCGTATCCGTTGTCCGACATCTCGTAGAAGCGCCTGCCGCGGAGCTCGTCCGGGAGGTACTGCTGGTCCACGTAGTGGTTCTCGTAGTCGTGCGGGTACCTGTAGGTGAGACCGCGGCCGAGATCCTTCGCGCCGCTGTAGTGGGCGTCCTTCAGGTACGGCGGTATCCCGCCGGTGGGCTCGTTCTTCACAGAGTCCATGGCGGAGAAGATCGCGTTGCAGGCGGAGTTGCTCTTGGGCGCGCATGCGACGTACGCAGCCGCCTGCGAGAGGATGATCTGCGACTCGGGCATCCCGATGCGCTCCACCGCCTCGGAGGCGGCGACCGCGAGGATGAGGGCCTGCGGGTCCGCGTTGCCCACGTCCTCCGCCGCGCAGATCATTATCCTGCGGGCGATGAACTTCACGTCCTCGCCGGCGTAGAGCATCCTGGCCAGGTAGTACACCGCGGCGTCGGGGTCGGACCCGCGCATGCTCTTGATGAACGCGGAGATGGTGTCGTAGTGGTTGTCCCCCTCGCGGTCGTAGTTGAGGACGCGCCTCTGGATGCACTCCGATGCCACGTCTAGGGTTATCCGGATCCTGCCGTCCTCCCCCGGGGAGGTGGTCAGCGCACCGAGCTCCAGCGCGTTGAGGGCGGCGCGGGCGTCCCCGTTGGAGATGTCCGCGAGGAACGCGATGGCATCGTCGTCCGCGTCCACGTTCAGGTTCCCGAGTCCCCTCTCTTTATCCACCAGAGCCCTGCGGAGCAGGACCTCCAGGTCCGCCGCGCCGAGCGGCTTGAGCTCGAATATGCGGGAACGGGAGACGAGCGCCCGGTTCACCTCGAAGTAGGGGTTCTCGGTGGTGGCGCCTATCAGCGTCAGCGTCCCGTCCTCCACGAACGGGAGCAGGTAGTCCTGCTGGGCCTTGTTGAAGCGGTGGATCTCGTCCACGAACAGGATAGTCCTGCGCTCCTCCATGCCGAGCGCGTCCCTGGCCTTCTGGACCGCCTCCTCCATGTCCTTCTTGCCGGCGGTCGTCGCGTTGATCTGGACGAACCTGGCGTGGGTGGTGTTGGCGATCACCTGCGCGAGGGTGGTCTTCCCTGTGCCGGGAGGGCCGTAGAATATGAGCGACCCGATGCGGTCCGCGCGGATCGCCCTGGACAGGAGCCTGTCGGGACCGATGATGTGCTCCTGGCCTACGACCTCGTCGAGCGTGCGCGGCCTCATCCTGCTGGCGAGGGGCGCCTCCCTCTCCAGGATGCCCTTGCGCGTGTACTCGAACAGGTCCATGATGGGTGAGCATCGTGCGCCGATATTAATCGCATGGCTCCGCGCCGCACCCGTTCCTGGGGCGGACGACAGCGTCGCCCATCTCGTCGCGGACCCTCTCGATGAGCGACCGCATGGAATCCAGGTCCGTGTCGCCGTCGGTGAGGGCGCGCCTGTAGTCGCGGCTGTACCTGCAGCCGGACAGGAACTTGGGCGCGAGGCTCCTCATCCTTCCGAGGGCTATGCGCTCGCCGCTCTCCCCGATGACCGAGTCCATCAGCTCCAGGCACCACTCGGCCTGCTGGCCGACCGTGGGGTTCGGGAGGAGGTCCCCGGTCCTGAGGAGGCGGTTGATCTGCGTCACGAGGAAGGGGTTGCCGACGCCGCCGCGGGCGACCATGACGCCCGTGGCGCCGGTGATGTCGAGGGCTGTTCTCGCATCCTCGGCGGTGTAGATGTCGCCGGAGACGATCAGCGGCACGGGGATCTCGGACTGGAGGTCCCTGATGACCTCGTAGTCCGCCGATCCGGCGTAGCGTTGTGATGCTGTTCTCGCGTGGACGGTGACGGCATCCGCGCCCGCGCGCACCAGCTCGTCCAGCACCTGGCGGAAGTTCATCCCCGCCTTGGTCTCCCCGAGGCGGATCTTCGCGGTCACGGGCATGCCGGTGGCGTCCCTCACGGCGCGCACCGCCCTCCCGCACAGGGCGGGGTCCGACAGCATGGCCGAGCCGGCCCCCCTGCTGACGACCTTCCTGACGGGGCAGCCCATGTTGATGTCGATGTACCTGGCGGCGGGCTCCATGCCCACAGCGCGGACGGCCGCCTCCGCGAGGACCTCCGGGTCCCCTCCGAATATCTGGATCCCGGTGGGCGAGTCGGAAGCGAGGACGAACCTCTCCGACTCCCAGGGGTTGTGCATGAGGCCCTGGGCGGAGACCATCTCGGTGACGGAAGTCGCCACCCCGAAGCGCTCCATGAACCGCCTGTAGGCGCGGGTCGTGTAGCCGGACATCGGCCCCAGGACGACCCTGTCCTCCAGACGGAGGTCCCCTATGCTCCACATCGACAGGGCATCCCGGGTGTCCGATATCATGTTTTGCAAGCCCGCCGGGATGCGCGTTCGTCAGGGACGACGGGTTTGACGCGTGTCCGTTCATGCGGGTAGACGGGTTTAAGGCCAGAAGTTTGGCGCGGGTAGACGGGTCTGAGCAGACTTTTTTCACGCGGGTAGACGGTGTCGACCCGTTTCGTTATAATACTGGCACGACGATCACTCACCATGGGCGAATCGATATTCAGGAGGAGGATCTACGACACCATGCTCGAGTGGAAGACCAAGCGCAGCGGGCGCTACGCCCTCCTGATCGAGGGGGCCCGCAGGGTGGGCAAGAGCACGGTCGTCAGGGAGTTCGCATCCAAGGAGTTCCGCTCGTGCCTGTTCATCGACTTCAACAGGCCGAAGGAGGGAACCATAGAGATCTTCGAGAAGTGCCGGTCCGACTCCTCTGCCCTATTCATGCACCTCCAGGCGCTGTACGGCGTCAGGCTGTACCGCGGGAAGAGCGTCGTCGTGTTCGACGAGGTCCAGCACTATCCCAAGGCGAGGGCGCTGATCAAGTACCTCGTGGAGGAGGGCTGGTACAGCTACATCGAGACCGGCTCCCTGATATCGCTCCGCAAGAACGTCGAAGGCATCCAGATCCCTTCGGAGGAGTACCGGATCCAGATGAACCCCATGACCTTCGAGGAGTTCCTGTGGGCTCAGGGCGACACTGTGACCATGGAGCTGTTGGAGGAGGCTTACAGGACCAGGACTCCCGTCGGCCGTGAGCTGCATGAGGCCGTCATGGAGAAGTTCAGGACGTATCTGCTGGTGGGCGGGATGCCCCAGGCGGTGGCGGAGTACATCTCCAGCGGCGACATGAACGAGGTCGAGGTCGTCAAGGAGAGCATAATCAGGCTGTACCGCGACGACATGTTCAAGATTCCCCGCGGGAGCGGCATCCACGCGCTGGAGATGTTCGAGAAGGCCCCCGCCATGCTGTCGAGGCATCGTAAGGTCATGTCCCCATCGGTCCTGAAGGAGGGGACGGAGACGGACGACTACGCCGCCAGCATAGCATGGCTGGCCGAGTCGAAGATCTGCACCAAGTGCTGTGACAGCTCCGATCCGAACCCCGCGATGAACATCGCCCTGGACAGGTCGTCGTACAAGTACTACCTGGTCGACACCGGGCTGCTGCTGACCCTCGCGTTCGACAAGGGTAACCTGGCCAAGAAGGACGTGTACGAGGCGTTCCTCAAGGGCAGGCTGTCTATGAACGAGGGGATGCTGTTCGAGAACGTGGTGGCTCAGATGCTCACCGGAGCGGGAATGGACCTTCACTTCCACGAGTTCAAGGTGGATGAGGACGACCGCCACGTGTACGAGGCGGACTTTCTGATCGCCATGGGCGGGAAGGTGCGGCCGATAGAGGTCAAGTCCTCCAGATCGAATTCCCACAGGTCCCTGGACCGGTTCATGGAGAAGTATCGCCGTGTGGTCACGGATCCGGTGGTCATCCATCCGAAGGACCTGAGGGTGGACGGCGGGATACTCTACCTGCCTGTCTACATGACGCCGTTCCTGGGATCGTGAGCGAGCCGTCGGTATACTCGTAGCATCCCGGACCAAGCTTCGGAGCGGAATCCGTTTACGAGCGCTCTCGGGGTCCCGCACATCGTCGGCCTCCCTGTCCAGATAGTCACGGAGGGTGTTCACGCTGGTGCAATGATATCCTCTGCTTAGCTCGCGGATCAGCCCCCTGTCCAGGGATAGGATGTCTTCTTCCTCGATGCGGAGGTCGTCGTACAGGAATCCCTCCAGGCCATTCCTGCTCCTGATAGGGGCCATGATGTAGAGCTCGTCGCACACGGCCTTCTCCCTGGTCGCTATCCTGAACGCGCGTCCATTCCACTTCACAGTGGTCACGCCCAGATCGAACGCCTCGGCGGGGACATCGCGGTAGCGGTAGCGGCCGAACGGGGTCTCGTACCTCCTCACCCGTCTGGTGCCGTAGGTGGCTGAGGTGTACATGCGCACCCATTCGGGAATCAGATCGTAGAAGAACAGGGCGTACTCGAAGGACAGGTATGACGGGCCGCGGATGGATTCGGCCAGAAAATACCCCGGCGTCTTGGGATCCGTCTCATACAGTCCTCTGATGACCCGCGTGTAGGTCCCGTCGTCCACGAGCTTCCGCATCCTGTGCCTGGGATTCCCGTTCCCTTCCAGGCTTGCCAGTATTTCCTGCGTTGTGTAGAGCATCCTTACACCGCTCTGAGCGAATCCGTCAGCTGGATGAACAGCTCGGGGCACCAGCTCTCGTACGATCTGGGATCATTCGCGAACGGAATCACGTCGAGTTTGGCAGCCTCGTAGTCGATCTCCCCGAACCTCTTCACCAGCATGGATCTCACCTCATCGAGGTCCATCCCGTCGGATGTCTCGACGAACCCCTTCTTCACCAGGGAGGAGGCCAGGTAGCCCATGTTGACGGGGACGTCATGTTTGATGTAGTGCACGAAATCGTACAGGTCCCTGCCCTTGGTCCTGTTCTTCCAACCGCGGGACAGCACGGCGTTCAGCTTCCCCGCGAACAGCGACGGGTAGTCGTAGAGCTGAACGGCATACGGGTATGGCAGCAGGGCCATCTTCTTCTCGAATGCCGCGCCTTCCGGGGGATCGATGTTCACCTCCATTTTCACCTTGACGACATCGTTGTAGGGAATCTGCTTCGTCCTGCTGTCCTCGGGGTAGAACAGCACCAGCATCTCGCGGGTGTTCCCTCTGATCATCGAGGATTCGATGCCGGTCTCCGAGGCCTTTCTCTTCTCCTTCGCCTCCACCCTGAGGCCGAATGATGCGGCGTACTCCTCTATCGTGGGCAGGTACACGCCCATATCGAAATCCGGGTCGGGCTCGACAAGTGCGAAATCCAGATCTTCGGAGAAGCGGTCGAGGCCGTGGAATATCCTGAGGGCGGTTCCGCCGATGAATGCGCTATGGTCGAAGAAGTCGGTCCTGCTCAGGCTGTACAGGGCGATCTCTTGGACAGCCTGTCCCATTGCAAGTTTTCTGTCCTCCATCGTATCGGACATGTATCTCCCTGTCATATCTTCGAGAATCGTCATTCCTTTTCCTCCTCCAGATAGTCACTGAGAGCCGACACGCTGGTGCTGTGGTATCTGCGGCTCAACTCCCGAACCATGTCGCGGTCTAGCGAGAGGATGTCATCCTCCTCGAGCCTGAGATCCTCGTACAGCATCTCCTTCAGAGCCTTCCTGCTCCGGACGGGGGATTTCAGGTAGAGCTCATCACAGACCGCTTTCTCACGTGTGGCGATGCAGTATGTTCTCCCAGACTCCTCGATCACATGGACGCCGACGTAGAACGCCTCTTTCGGCGAATCCCGGAACGTGTATGTTCCGAACGCGTTGCGATAGGTCTTCGTCTTGCCCGTGTCGAACGTGGCGGATGTGAATACACGAACCATCTCCGGAATCATGTTGTAATATCTTAGTGCATACTCGAAAGACAGGTACGACGGGCTGCGTATGGCGGATGCCAGGTAACGCCCCGGCGTCTTCGGATCGGTCTCGTACAGCCCTCTGACCACCTTCGTGTAGGCTCCGTCGCGCACAAGCCTCTGGAGTTTGCACTGCGGGTTGCCGTAATCCTTCAGATCGTCTAGGATCATTTGCGTAGTGCAAAGCATATTTTCACCATTAAGTATTGTTTTTTGATAGTTACTGTCTCTAACAAACCGACGTAAGAGCATTACATCGTTGTTATTTCAATGTTTGGTACAGGGCAATCCGTTCTGGATGTGGTTTCCAGCATTTCTGTCCAGCATGTCGGTTACGTCTGCGACACGGATAAATAACAGCAAGGTTAACTGCGGAGCATGGCCGATCTGCACGACCGCTGGGTCGCCGAGAGGAGGAACGAGCACTACTACAAGCTCGCCAAGAAGCTGAACTACCGCTCCAGGGCATCCTTCAAGCTCATCCAGATCGACAACAGGTTCGGGATCTTCAAGGCCGGCGACGCCGTCGTCGACCTGGGCGCCTGCCCCGGAGGGTGGCTCCAGGTCGCCCAGGAGCGCACCTGGCCCAACGGGAAGGTCATCGGCGTGGACCTCCGCTACATCCGTCCCATAGAGGGGGTGGAGACGTTCATCGGGGACATCACCGAGGACTCCACCATGATCGAGCTCATGGACAGGTTCGGCGGCAAGGCCGACGTGGTCCTCTCGGACATGGCCCCGAACATCGCCGGGCAGTACTCCATGGACCACGCCCGCTCCATCAACCTCTGCATGTACGCGGTCAACGTCTGCGACCGCATCCTGAAGAAGGAGGGGAAGCTGGTCATGAAGGTGTTCATGGGGGACATGTTCGACTCCCTCATGGCCGAGCTGAAGCCGCGCTTCCAGTCGGTGAAGGTCCACTCCCCCGACGCGTCCAGGGACACGTCGTCCGAGGTGTATGTGATCTGCCAGGGGTTCCACGCCAAGTCCTCCCTCTCGCTGAAGAAGCCGGAGGTCGAGGAGAGGAAGCCGGAGTTCACCGCCAAGGGCGGTTACATCTGATCGAAGGACGATCCGTCGAGGATGCCCTTCACGGTCCACGCCAGGTAGATCGGGATCTTCACAACCTTGCCGTCCTCTGGGTCGCCCAGGGATAGGAGGACGGCCTTCTTCGAATCATATCTGTCCATGAAGACGCCCAGGCTCCTTGCGCGCTGCTTCCATCCGGACTTAACCTCTATCGGGACGGTCCTCCCCTTGTGCTTCACGAGGAAGTCCACCTCGTACTTGCCGTTCTTCCAGTAGTATATCCTGCCGCCATACACCCTGTTAAGTTCCGTCGCGGTGAAGTTCTCGGCGACGGCCCCGCGGTAGTCCGAGGAGGCTCTTGCGTACATCTCCGGGTCCAGGAACGAGTCGAGGTCCATGTCCAGCATGCAGGACATGAGTCCCGGATCGACCACATAGAGTTTGAACAGGGACCTGTCGAGGCGTATCTCTGGGGGGACGGTGTCGTCCTGGCTGCAGTATACGCGGACAACCATGCCGGCCTCGACCAGCCACTGGATCTCGTCCACAAGGTCCGAGGCCCTCTTCACGCCGTCCACGTGGGTGCAGTAGAACCTGCTGTTCTCCTTTCCGAGCTGCATGGGGACGGAGGACCAGGCGGCGGTGATGGCGCCTATGCGATCCTGGGGGGCATGCTCCAGTATGTCCCCTTGGTAGTCTATCAGGATCTCTTTCTGAACTTCTCTGACGGCATCCGGGTCGTGGTTCTCTATCCAGGTCTCGACAGCCTCCGGCATCCCGCCGACGTACAGGTATCTCCTGTATTCGTCCTCAAGGCCGTCGAGGAGGAACCTGGACATGTCGAATATGTGCTCCTCGCAGTACTCGGCATCCTCTTCCCTGCCTACTGCCATGAGCCACTCACGGAAACTGAGCGGGTACAGATTCACAGTGTTGACCTTACCCGTCGGGAACGAGCTGCCTTTCCCGATCTTCACCCCGAGGAGCGAACCGGCACCGGCGATGTGGTACTCGGGCACTTCCTGATAGAAGTACTTGAGGGAAGTGAGGGCCCTGCCGCATGTCTGGATCTCATCGAGGATTATCAGCGTGTTCTCCGCGGATATCTCGGCTTTCTTGTACCTGCCGATCTCCTCGATGATCCTGTGCGGATCGAGATCCCCACGGTCGAATATCCAGTGGGCGCGTTCATCTCTCTGAAGGTCGATGTAGACATAGTTATCGAAGTGCCTCTTTCCGAACTCCTCAAGCAGGTACGTCTTCCCGCACTGGCGGACTCCGCGAAGCAGCAGCGGTTTGCGCTTCTCGCTGTTCTTCCATTTCAGAAGCTTCTCCATCGCCAGGCGTTCCATGATTTCAGAAATGCTTTCGAGTATTTATTTTATTACACTTTTTACCGGAAAAAACTGTCAAAATTCACACTTTTTACCGGAAAAAACTGTCAAAAATCACAGTTTTTTCCGAGGGCTCAGTCCCAGAACCGCTTGTTCTTGGCGTAGAGGATCTCCGCGTTCATGATGTCGCGGTAGAACTCGTCCTCGTCGTCGTAGAAGCTCCTCAGGATGCGGGACGCCGCGTCCGGGCCGATGCCCCTGCCGGCAAGGCAGATGACCGCGCGCCTCCCGTGCTCGTTCACGAGGTTCGCGTTCCTGGAGAGCCTCAGCCTGTCCTTCCTCTCCTGCTCGGACAGCTCCTTGTGCTTCACCAGGTTGATGTTCTCCCTCTCGTAGCCCTTGAGGACAGCGATCATGTTCCCCCCGCAGTGGGGGCAGACGAACCTCTTCGGCGCGTCGCCCACCCTGAACCTCCACTGCGACGCGCAGTTCAGGCACGACGCGAAGAGTATCTCGTCCTCCAGCCTCTTCTTCAGGGCCATCAGGATCGAGTGGTCGGCGCGGACAGGCTGCATCAGCTCCTTGGAGCGGGTGATGCCCTCGAGGCCGATGGTGGAGATCCCGCCCTGGACGACCTCGATCTCGCCGGAGGACATCATCGAGACGACCTTCTCGGTGTTCGGGATGTCCAGGTCCTCCCAGAGGACCTTGTTGACCGCTTCCCTGTAGGCGGGCGTGTCCCTGTGCAGGTCGAACAGCCTGGAGAAGTTCATGAAGCGGTGGTCGGCGTTCTTCTCGATGATGCCGAACTTCTTGGCGACGAACACGAACCTCCACCTGAGGAAGGACGAGTTCACGATGGTCATCCTCGACAGGGCCTCGATCGTCCCCGGCTTCACGGATTTCACCGTCTGGACGATGTCGTCCTTCCGCATGTTGCGGGGGAGCTCGAGTATGACTCTGTACGGGTCCGCGGTCATCCCGACGCTCTCGCCCAGGCGGGCGGTGAGCAGCGCGGCGTAGATCTTCCCGAGGGTCTCGTTCACGCGGCTGCCGAAGCAGCAGTTGACTATGGCGAGGCGGTCCCCCGTCTCCACCACGACCTTGCGGTCCGTGGGCATCTCGAAGCGCTCGTCCTGGTCCGCCAGGTACTTGGAGACGATGGCGACGCACCCGTCGTCGCCGGGGTAGTCGGAGAAGTTCCTGAGGCGCCTCATCCTCCCGACCTCCATCGCCACCTCGTAGGGGACGGGGATGTCCGAGCCCACCCAGTTGGGGACGGACCCGACCTCGCGGGCCTCCTCCACCAGGAGCTCGTCCTCGCGCATCTCGACGATGCGCCAGGTCCTGCCCTTGGCGATGAACATGGCGTACTCCTCTGCAAAACTCGCAACGAAGCTCTCGTCCAGCGTTCCGATTATCGCGCGGGTCCCGATGTCGCGGATCAGGTAGCTGCGCTCGTCGGGGATCATGGAGATGTTGTCGTAGAAGTAGGCCATCCCCTTGCGGCTGCGGCGGAAGCTCCCGTCGTCCTCGACGAAGACCATCCTGATGGACTGCAGCTGCTCCAGGACGCCTTCGATGTCCTGCATGGAGATGTCCCTGAAGGGCCAGGCGCCGGAGAACACCCTGAACGCCAGCTCCTTGTCCGCCTGGCCGGACATGGTCATGGCGATGAGCTGGTTGGCCACGACGGACATCGGAAGGGGCCTGCCCTCCCAGAACTCCAGCTCCTTGGCGTCGCACCTGCGGGCGATGACCATGGCCTCGGCGACCTCGTCCGGGGCGGTGGCGAGGACCCTGGCGCGGATCTTCTCGCCGACCCTGTGCCCCGCTCTCCCCGCTCTCTGTATCATGCGGGAGACCTGCCTGGCCGAGTTATACTGGATGACCATGTCCGTGGTTCCCACGTCTATGCCGAGTTCGAGGGACGAGGTGCAGATCAGCGCCTTGACGTCGCCGCTCTTGAACCTGTCCTCCATCTCCATCCTGGTCTCCTTCGAGAGGGACCCGTGGTGGACCTCGACGGGGAACGTCTCGTCCCAGAGGCGGTAGCGGGCGGCCAGCCACTCGGCGGTCTCCCTGGTGTTGACGAAGAACAGCGTCGATCTTCCGGAGTCGACGATCTCCCTGGCGCGGGCCATGACGCCGATGATGTCCGGGTCGCCCTGCAGGCGGTCGATGAGCTTGGCGTCCTCCATGGGCGGGGGGCTCTCGACGCGGATGTCGAACTCGCGGAAGGTGTCGTGCTTGCGTATCTCGACCTTGCGCCTGGGGCCGACCAGGAAGTTGGCCACGGCCTGCGGGTCTCCGACGGTCGCCGACAGCCCGATCCTCTGGTACTCGCCCGCGACGAGCGTCAGCCTCTCGAGGGCGACGCTCAGCTGGGCCCCGCGCTCGGTGTTGGACAGCTCGTGGATCTCGTCGATGACCACCCACTCCACTGCCTTCAGGTGCTGGATGAGCCTCTTCCCGGTGAACAGGACCTGCAGGGTCTCCGGCGTCGTGATGAGTATCTCCGGCGGATTCCTGGACTGGTCGTTCCTCTCGGCCTGCGACGTGTCGCCGTGCCTGACGCCCACCGTTATCCCCAGCGCCTCGCCGTACTCCGACATCCTGCGGAGCATGTCCCTGTTCAGGGCGCGGAGCGGCGTGACGTAGATGCAGCGGAATCCCGTCTTCTTCCCCTTGGTGGCCTTGATGGTGTCGAGGATCGGCAGCATCGCCGCCTCGGTCTTCCCGATCCCGGTGGGGGCGACGAGCAGGAGGTTCCCTCCGTCGAGGATGCGCGGTATGACGTCCGCCTGGGGCGGGGTGGGTTCGGTGATCCCCCTCTTCGCCAGCGCCGAGACGAGCTCGGGGCACAGACGGGGGAAGGGCATGGTGTAGAAATGGAAGGGTGCCGGGGCGCGGGGCCCCGGCTTGGATCGTCTCACTCCGCGGCGGGAGCGGGCTCCTCTTTCTTGGGAGCGGTGACCTCGAGCAGGACCTGGGACAGGTCGAGCACCTTGATGCTGGAGCCGCACTTCTTGGCTCCCTGTGTGAGGTTGAGGGCGCAGAACGGGCAGCAGGAGACCAGGACGTCGGCCCCGGTGG
>JAUNYA010000021.1 GCA_030539565.1 Thermoplasmata archaeon
AAAGATGTTTTCAGGTCGTTATAGAACTCCTCACTTCGTCATGCGATACTTCTGGTTTCTGCTACGAGGTGTGTCCGGGAGGGTCATCTCAACGATTCCCTTCGATTCCAGTTCTTTTATGATCCTCCTGACGGTGTTATCGCGATTATTCACATCGATGCCGTTGCAAATCTCCTTGAAACTGGCTTCGCCCATAGCAGATATGATTTTGCACACCTGGGATGCGAGGTCCTCATACGTCACCACGGGCTTGACAGGAGATTCAAAGCTGATGGGAGACATGGTAACCAGGAAATGATAGTCGCTGGCCTCGAACACAGGGGGCTTCGAATCGGTCCCTTTGTATCCATCGATGATGCGTTCTATTCCGCGACCCCAGCTCTCTACGTATCCCATCCTGAAGAAAATGTCCGCAAGTGTGGGG
The DNA here is from genome assembly GCA_030539565.1 of Thermoplasmata archaeon. Lineage (GTDB taxonomy): Archaea > Thermoplasmatota > Thermoplasmata > Methanomassiliicoccales > Methanomethylophilaceae > Methanoprimaticola. The sequence goes on from JAUNYA010000021.1 coordinate 425, forward strand.
TTCCAAGGCTTTGACCTGTGTTTTCCCAGCAGGACGTCCAGAGACCACCCTGTGGGCAGGCCACCGTTGTCATGTATCGACAGCACATCGTCTCCGATCATGATCGTGACCGGATTGCGAGCGGAATAGTCGTTGTGGACCAGGGCGTTGACCAGGCTCTCTCTGAGGCTCTTGTCGGGATACGGCGAAGTTTCTACGCGGTTCACCCCTTCATACGAGATGTGTCTGGATATGTACTTGGTGTAAAGTAAGTCGATTATGCGGTCCAGCCTTGTGGCCAGCGGCCCGGATACAATATCCTGCGAGACGAGGTCCGAATCGAATTTTCCGACCTTCGTGAACGATCCTTGGATTATATCTTCGGGGTGTGGGTGGAACAGCAGGGCTCCCGCACGTGTTATGTTCTTTCCGTCGGAGAGCTTCAGCCTGTGGAGGAGCTCATCGTTCGAGCAGGTAAGATTTCTTTCATCGATCAGACCGGCTTTCGTCGAACGTGTTTTGAAGAACTCGATGGCATCGTTATCCAGGTCTGCGTATGTCAGGCCGACAACCGGCTGATCGATCCAATCTGTCTCAGACCTTCTTTGGACAAGGCGGTCGAATGCCCTTCCCTTTGCGATCTGCGTGGTGTTACCTATGCGTATGTAGAACCTGCCGTCGTAGTCCACGGGAATATCGGCCTTTTCGACGATGATCGATATGGTGCCCGTGTTCTCGTCGTACTCCACTGTCGGTATTATCCCGAGCGTCTGTGGAATTGTATCGGAAATCGATTTCATCGTTCCCTCGGGATCCTTCACTCCGATGATTTTTCCATCATCTTCGATGCCGATCTTCAGCACTCCGCCTTCGGTGTTGGCCATTCCGCATATCTCTTTCAGGTACCCTTGCTTCCAGTCCCTTTTCCATTCCTCGGTCTGGTTCTCCACGTTATCCCTCCTACGACGAGATGGTATTTCTTTATCTTTATCTTTATCTTTTTCAAAAAGAAAGAAAAAGATAATGATAATGATTGGAACGGATTCGTGTCTGCGGGACAGTTAAATCCGATACCGCGTTGCACCGCACATGAGGCTCGCGTCGCTGTACTCCGGAGGGAAGGACTCCACATTCTCGCTCTACCTCGCGGAGCAGTCCGGCCACGACGTCCCGTACCTGGTGAACGTCGTCCCCGAGGACGCCGCCTCGTGGATCTTCCACACCCCGAACCTCTCCGTGGTCCCGCTGATGGCGGAGTCCATGGGGAAAAAGCTCGTGACGGCTCCCAGCTCGGGCACCGAGGAGGGCGACATGGACGGCCTCCGCAGGGCGCTCGAGGGACTGGACGTCGAAGGGGTGGTATCGGGAGCCATCTGGTCGGACTACCAGTGGGATAGGATGAACATCGTCTGCGGGGACCTGGGCCTGAAGCTCATAGCGCCCCTCTGGAGGAAGGACCAGGACATGCTCATGGACCAGTTCCTGGACTCCGGGATCCGCTCGATAATCGTGGGATGCTACGCCGAGGGCCTCGGCGAGGAGTGGCTCGGCCGCACCATCGACGCTCGGGCGGTCGAGGAGCTCAAGGCGATCCGCGCGAAGACGGGGATAAGCATAATGGGGGAGGGAGGCGAGTACGAGTCCCTCACCGTGGACTCGCCCATGCACTCCGCTCCCCTTGAGATAGTTTCTTCGGAGCGCGAGTGGTCGCGCTCGGGCGGCACCCTCAGGGTGACGTCGGCGCGCTTAGCGCCGAGGGCCTGAAGGACCTGAGCCTCATCGCGTTCGATACCACCGAGATGGAGGACAGCGACATCGCCGCAGCCGCGATCATCGGCATCTGGTCGACAAGGCCGTCGTACCCTAGCAGCACCGGAAGTCCGGCCGCTATGGGGATGCAGATGGCGTTGTAGACGAACGCGAAGAACAGGTTCTGCCTTATGTTGTGAAGGGTCGCCCGTCCGATCTCGATGGACGCGGGCACGCTGCGGAGGTCGTCGTTCATCATGACGACGTCCGCCGATTCGATCGCTATGTCCGTTCCGGATCCGACGGCAATTCCGATGTCGGCCTGGGTGAGCGCGGGGGCGTCGTTGATGCCGTCCCCGGTCATGGCCACGCGGGCCTGGGCCACCTGGAGGTCCTTGACGATCTCCAGCTTGTCCCCGGGCTTGGTCTCCGCCCTGACCTCGGTTATCCCGAGCTCTGCGGCTATGTGCTCCGCGGTGCTCTTTCTGTCGCCGGTGACCATCATGACCCTCAGGCCGTCGGCCCTCATCGAGGCGATGGCCGCTGGGCTCTCCTCCCTGATGGGATCCATGATCGCGATGGTTCCCGCGTAGCTTCCGTCCACGGACGCGAGGATGCAGGTCCTGCCCTCGGACGCGGCGGCGTCGGCCCCCTCGGGGACGGCGATGCCGCACTCCTCCAGGAACGCAGTGCTCCCGACGAGGACATTCTTGCCGCCCACCGAGCACCTGACGCCTCCTCCGGTGACGCTCTCGAACCCGGAGTGCTCTGGTATGCCGGCGCCGATCTTCGAAGCGTACCTGACGACGGCCTCGCCGAGCGGGTGCTCGGAGTCCTTCTCGGCCGCGGCGACGATGCCGACCAGTTCCTTCTCGTCCATCTCCGACGAGACGGAGACGACCTCGGGATGGCCGACGGTGCAGGTCCCGGTCTTGTCCAGGACGACGGTGTCGATGTTCGCGGCGCCCTCGAGGGACGCTGCGGTCTTGTACAGTATCCCGTGCTTGGTCCCGATCCCGGTGCCGACGACGATCGCCAGCGGCGTCGCGAGACCGAGGGCGCAGGGGCAGGAAATCACCAGAACGGACACGGCTATGGTCAGGGCGAACTCCACGTCCCTCCCGGCCAGCAGCCATCCGATGCAGGCGAGCACGGCGATGACGATCACGACGGGAACGAAAACGGCCGCCACGCGGTCCGCTATGTTCGCGACAGGGGCCTTGGTGCCCTGGGCCATCTCCATCATCCTGGCGATCTGGAAGAGGACGGTGTCCTCGCCGACCTTCTCGACCTTCGCCCTGAGGCTCCCGGATCCGTTGACCGTCGCGCCGTAGATCACGTCGCCCGGCCTCTTGGTCACCGGTATGCTCTCGCCGGTCAGCATCGACTCGTTGACGGCGGACTCGCCCTCCACGACGGTGGCGTCCGTGGGAACCTTCTCGCCCGGACGGACGAGGATGATGTCGCCGAGCACGAGCTCGGTGGACTTCACGGTGACCTCGGGCCCGTCCCTGATGACGGTCGCCTCGTCGGGCGCCATCTCCAGCAGCCTGCGGAGCGAGTCGTTCGTCCTGTACTTGGACCTGGCCTCGAGGTACTTCCCGATGCTCACCAGCGCGATGATCATGCCGGCCGAGTCGAAGTACAGCGAGTGCACGGCCATCGAGTCGCCGTTCCACACCTGCCAGGTGGCGCACAGCCCCAGCAGGATGGACGCGGTGCATCCCAGGGACACGAGCGAGTCCATCGTCGGGCTCTTGGAGAACAGCGCGGGGAAGCCCTTCCTGAAGAAGCGCCTCCCGGCGTAGAGGATCGGCAGCAGGAGGACGATCTGGACGACGCACATCGTCATCGCCTCCAGGCCGAGATCGAGCCCGAACATGTGGCTCATGGCCAGGAAGCTCAGCGGGATGGTGAACGCGATCGCGATGATCAGGTCCCTCTTCCTGTCGGCCAGGTCCTTCAGCGCCATGCGGTCCGCCTCGGCGCGGTCGTCGCTGACCACCTGGTAGCCCGCCCCGGTGATCGCCCTGACGATGTCCGACTCCTTCAGGACCGTCTCGTCGTAGACCACCGTGGCGGTGTTGTTGCCGATGTTGGCGTTGCAGGACTGGACGCCGTCCAGGGCCTGCACCGCCGTGTTGATGCGGTTCGAGCAGGCGGCGCATGTCATGCCGCCCACGCGGAATATGCGGGTCTTCATCCGAACAGCCCGTGCTTGACGGATCCGCGGAATCCGGCGTCGACGACCGCCTTGACGAGCACGTCGTCGGCCACGCCGTCCTGCTGGACGGTGGCGGTGCCCTTCTTCAGGTTCACGTCGACGGAGGTGACCCCGGGGACCTTCTCGAGGGACTCCTTCACGGTCTTGACGCAGCCCTCGCACATCATTCCTTCCACTTTGATGGTTGTCTTAGCCATGCTGACTCAATCTCCCTGTAACTATTTAGGCGTGACTTAATCGAATCTGGACGCGAACACGTCCATGGGGTTCCTCTTGCCGTGGTTGGCGGACGTCTCGTCCGCGCGGTAGCCGACGGCCAGTATGCTGGAGGCTTCCTCGCTCTCGGCGAGGCCGAACTCCTCCTTGATGAGCTTCGGGTCGAAGTAGCCGATCCAGACGGATCCGAGGCCGAGCTCCTGGGCCTCGTACATCATCTGCGTGGTGACGATGGAGGCGTCGATGTCCCCGAAGTTCTTGCCGTCGAAGGGCCTCACCCAGGCCCTCTCGGAGTCGGCGACGACGATGAGCGCCAGAGTGGCCCCGTAGAGGCGGGCGGTCTTGGCGATCTTCGCCATGCCTTCCGCCGAGTCCACGACGATGACCCTGGCGGGCTGCAGGTTCTTGGCGGTGGGCGCGATGCGTCCGGCCTCGAGTATGGCGTCGACCTTCTCCTTCTCGACCGGGCGGTCCTGGTACTGCCTGGAGGAGTAGCGCTCCTCCGCGAGCTCCATGAAAGACATGTTTAGGGAAATCTAACTCATGCTATTTGACGGGGACAGGGGCGAATGGCAATGGTTATCCCCGTTAAACCCATCCACGTGGCATGGGCGTCGAGGAGGACATCCCGATAAGGACCGTGCTGAGGCTCATCGGCGGGAAGCACAAGATCGCGGTGGTCTGGATGCTCTCGGCCGGAGGGCCGAAGCGGTTCAGCGAGATCCGCAAGGTGCTGGAGGGTGACGCCACGTCCCGCATGCTGAGCATATCGCTGAAGGAGCTGGAGTCGGACGGGCTGATAGCGCGCAGGGTGCTGTCGGAGTCCCCGCCTCACGTGGAGTACTCGCTGACCTCGGTCGGGATGTCGCTGATCCCCATCCTCGAGGACCTCTGCGCCTGGGGCGCCGCCTATGACGACATGGTGAGGTCCAAGGCCGACGGGCTCCGAGCGCCTCCCCTGGTACTCGGCCACGAGCATCGTGATGTCGTCGAACTGGTCGGCGCCGTCGGTGAACATCCTTATGTCCTCGCGTATCGCGCGGACCTGCTCTTCCACCGAAGCTCCGGCGGTGTGCTCGAACATCTCCCTCAGCCTCTCCGAGCCGTAGAACCCGTTGTAATCCGAGTTGGCCTCTGTCACGCCGTCCGTGTAGATCAGGATCCTGTCCCCGGGCTCCAGCCTGGTCCTCTCCACCACGTACTCGGTCTCCGGGACGATCCCGAGGATCGGCATGGCTATCATCCTGAGGTACTCGGCCTTGCCCTCCTTCGCCCTCCAGATGAGCGGGGGGCAGTGGCCGGCGTTGGAGCACTCGATCTCGCCGGTCTCCGTGTCGAGGTACCCGATCCAGGAGGTGACGAACAGCATCTCCGAGTTCTCCTTGACCAGGGAGTTGTTGACGATGGTGAACACCTCGCCGGTGCTCGAGCCGAGGCGTATGTGGTCCTCCATCAGCGCCTTGGCGATGGACATGAACAGCGCGGCGGGGACCCCCTTGCCGGACACGTCGCCGATGACCAGCGCCACGCGGGTGTCGTCCACCGGCGTGAAGTCGTACAGGTCGCCCCCGACGAACTTGGCGGCGTCCATGACGCCGGCGATGCGGATGCCCATGTCGTCCACGGCGTCGAAGTTCCTCGGGACGAAGCTCATCTGGATCTGCCTGGCGATGGACAGCTCGGTCCTGTACGCCTGACGCTCCCTGCTGAGGCTGTTGACGTCCCTGACGTAGCTCACGGTGTCCGCGGCCATCTTGTCCATGGAGCGGGCGAGCTCCCCGATCTCGGTCTTCTTGTCCAGGTACGGGGCGCAGGTGCTGGCCATCCCCGCGTTCGACACGACCACTCCGAGGCTGGCGAAGTCCTTGGCCGCGTCGGCCAGCTCCCCCAGCGGCTTCGTGATCGTCTTCTCCACGAAGCCGAGGTAGGCCACGGCGGCGAGGAAGAACACGATCATCGTCGATCCCAGGTATATGGTCAGGGACGCGTCCCTGGCGACCTCCTCGACGGTCATCCCCTCGGCGCTCTTGCCCATGTGGATGTAGTCCTCGATCCCGGGGATCTCCACCAGGATGCCGGCGTAGAACGAGGCGATCGTCACAGCGCCGATGAACAGCCCGCACACCACCCCGAGGAGGATGATGCGGTCGGTCAGCTTGGCGTCGAACCTGTTGATCATCACGCCGTTGCCTATGTCGGTCAGGTTGTCCACGTACTGGACGGACCTGACGGGCTTCAGGCAGTAGGCCATGGTCAGCGCGAATCCTACGACCGCCGCGACCTCTATGTAGTCCGCGCTGGTGAACAGGCAGATCAGGAACGAGGCGGCGATGCCGATGACGAGCAGCGCATCGAAGACGCGCTTGTCCACCTTGCTGCGGAAGTCGGTCTTCAGCCTCATCACGGGCGTCCAGAAGCTGATGCCGAAGTACCTGCACACGACGATGCACAGCATCCCGAACAGCAGGGAGAACCCGATGAGGTTCAGCAGCATCCCGGCGTCCTGGGCGTCGAAGTAGACGAAGCCGTCCACGAACCCGTAGAGCAGGTTGCTCAGCACGGTGTACACCACGCTGGCGTACACCATCACGATGACGAAGTCGATGATGTTCTTCGACGAGTCGAACACCGGGGGCTTGGACCTGCCGCTCTTGGTGTTGCTGTACCACATCTTGTACGGGAGGTACCCCATGAGGAACGTCAGCAGGAAGTCCAGGACTATCGTGAACGGCTCGGCGTAGCTCACCGACGATATGTCGCGGTAGAGGCACACGATGGTGGCTCCGAGCGCGCCCCAGGGCCCGAACAGGATCCCCAGGATGAACGTCATCGCCATGTAGGGCTTGACGGCGCTGGGGAGGAGCCCGCTGGCCATGACCATCAGCTGCGTCACTATGATGCTGCCGGCCAGAATCAGGGCCGCCCTCTTGTCGAAGTAGTCCCAGGGCCGGAAGCTATCCCTCATAACACCGTGAATACGCTTTCACTCTATAAACTATATTGTCCGTTCGCCCGCGCTGGCACATTGCGTTCTTAGAAATTTCGAGCGATAAGGGGTTTGCGCCCCCGGGCGGGGGCGGGGAGGCTCAGGCGCGGTCGTTGCTGCGCTCGATGGCCTCGATGATCCTGGAGACCTCGCGGTCCGGGTTCTTCCACATGCCCGGGGTCCAGACCCTGTGGATGCTCCATCCGCGGGACTCGAGGTACTTCTGCCTGTGGTAGTCCCTCTCCCTTGTGGAGGACTCGAGGGTGTATAGGTGGCTGTCGCATTCGATCCCCAGGATGTACCTGCTGTTCTGCTTGACCGCCAGGTCGATCTGGTATCCGCCGATCCCGACGTTCCTCTCCACGGTGTAGCCCTTGCGTGTAAGCGCGCTGTAGACGCGGTCGGCGACCTTGGACGCGCCGATCTCGTCGGGCACGGACCAGCGCTCGTCGCCGAAGGACTTCAGGATCGAGTCCGCCAGCTCCCTGTTGCCGTCGCTGACGGCGCGGGCGTACTGGAGGTACTTCTTGAGGATCCTGGGGCCGTCGTTCTTGACGTTGTCCACCTGGAGGTCCTCGGGCTCGAACGACGTGACGATCATGATCTTGCGCTTGGCCCTGGAGATGGCGACGTTCAGGCGGTTCTCGCCGCCGCGGTTGTTCAGCCATCCGAACCTCTGCATCAGCTTGCCCTCGCTGTTCTTGGCGTACCCGACGGAGAACATGATGACGTCGCGCTCGTCCCCCTGGACGGACTCGATGTTCTTGATGAAGAGACCGACGTCCTCGCCGTTGTCGAACCTGCGCATCTCGTCGTTGACGATCTTGCCGAACGACGGGTCGGACGCGCACTCCTCGTCCAGTACGTCGCTGATGAGGTCCCTCTGCGACGAGTTGAACGTGATGATCCCGACGGTCTCGTTGTTCTTCCTGGTGGTGAGGAACTCCTTCAGCAGGCAGACGATCTTCTTCGCCTCGGCCATGTTGGACTTGTCCTCCCACAGGCCGTCCACCCTGAACACCTCTATGGGCGGGCGCTCGGGCTCCTCCACGTTTGGCGACACGTAGAGCCTGCCGCCGTAGAACGCGTAGTTGGAGAACGCGATCAGCTCCTCGTACTTCGACCTGTAGTGGAAGTTCAGCAGGATGGAGTCGTACCTGGACCTGGCGAGGTCCAGCAGGCTCTCCTCCTCGAGGGCCCCGGACACGAAGTCCTCCGGGTCGTCCTCGTCGCTGTCGTACTCGATCCTCCCCACTCCGAGGGACGACGGGCGGAGCTGCTTGTGGTCGCCCGCCACGATGACCTTCTTGGCGCGGTAGATCGAGGGCACTCCCTTCTCGACGTACATCTGCGACGCCTCGTCGAAGATCAGCACGTCGAATATGCCCATCTCCAGCGGGAGGATCTCCGATACCACCTCGGGGGTGAGCAGCCAAACGCGGACGCCTTTGAACAGCTCGTAGCCGTAGCGGTTGATGAACTTGTTCAGGTTCCACTTGCGCTTGGATTCGATGATCCTGTTGATGTCGCCGCGCCTCTTGGACTCGGTGATGTACTTGAGGTTCTCCTGGAAGACCTCCTCCACCTTGTCCCTGCACAGCTCGCGCTTCTCCGCTATCTTGCGGTCCATGTCCGCGATGATCGACTCGAAATCCCAGATTTCCTGCATGATGTCCTTGTGGGACGCGTCGAACCTCTGGAGGTGGTCGTTGAGGATCCAGTCGTAGATCCTGTCGTTGCTGTCCCCGAAGGACATCTTCGTCTCTGCGGAGACGCCGAGGATGTCGTCGCCGTAGTTCTTCTCGTCGGCGTTCAGCTTCCCGTACACCGTGGCGCGGGCGGAGTACGTCTCGTACCCGTCCAGGCCGTCGAAGAACATGCGGGGGTCCTCCATCACGGAGTTGATGATGTGCTCGTTGTAGTGGGCGAAGTACTTGTCCGCCATGGCGGTGGTCTCGCGGGTGACCTTGCCCTTGGAGAACAGCTTGCCCATGAAGCCCTTGGACTTCCACTCGGCCACCTGCCTCTCCAGGTCCAGCAGGTCGGCCTTCATCTCGCCGATGCTGTACTCGGAGAGGTCCGGCTTCATCTGCGTCATCCACGGGTTCTTCTGGACCAGACGCTTGTACTCGTCGAAGTTCCTCATGAGGGTGGGGTCCCCGAACTTCCTGTGGAGCTCCTTCACCGTCGGGTACTTGAGGTCGAGCAGCGAGGGCTCGATGTTGTCCTTGAGGATCTTGTACTCGTCGAACTGGCGCTTGTCGCTGAGGTCCAGCCAGCGGTCCATGCTGTACAGCTTGTACGGCTCGATGCCGAACTCGCCGGGCTTGTACATGACGTCGGCGATGTTGTCCAGCAGGAGCACGTCGTTGTCGATGCTCTCCGACACGGACTCGACGTCGCCGGCGCGCTTGGGCGCGCCAGCCTCGAGCATCCTGGCCAGCTGCTTGTAGAAGGACTCCTTGTTCGCCACGTCGTCGATCTGGAGGCAGTACTTGGACAGCGTCCCGAGCCTGGAGTAGACCACGTCCAGCGCGGTCTTCTTCTCGGATACCATGAGCACCGTCCTGCCCTTCATCACGGCCGACGTGATCAGCCCGGTGATGACCTGCGACTTGCCGGTTCCCGGCGGGCCCTGGACGACGATCTCGTCGCCGCGGTCCATCGCGGTCAGGATGTTCTCCTGGGAGCTGTTGAGGGAGTTGATGTAGAACATGTCCCTCTCGGACGCCTCCAGGCCCTTCTTCTCCATCTCCGCCTCGGTGAGCGGCAGGGGGAAATCCGACAGGAAGTCGGATTTGTTCAGGTCGACGATCAGATCGTTCAGGATCCCGTTGATCTCGCGTCCGGCGAGCATCCCGTCGAAGTCCTTCTGGATCGAGCTCGAGTACGTGGGGTACTTCCCGATGAGGATGTTCGGCACGAGCCTCGTCTCCCCGGGGCTGTACTTGGGGAACTCGCCCGCTTTGTACTCGACGAAAGGCTCCGGGAACCTGTTCTCGTACTCGAGGCGGATCCCGTTGTTCCCGTAGAAGTCCACCAGGTTGGACATGAACGTCTCGGCGGTGTAATCCTCGAGGATGTTGTCCGGGAGCGGGCGGTTCTGCCCCCCGGCCTTGATGAACCCGAGGATGAGCGTGTTGTTGTATATCGCGTCCCTCGAGTCGTCCATCTTCAGGGTGATGACCCTGGTGTCCTTCTCCAGAACCACCGGGAACAGCGCCAGGGGCGCGCGGATGTCCAGGTCCCCGTCGGGCATCTTGCCCTCGACGAACGGATAGGCGACGTACAGGTCGTACTGTCCCTTGTCCCTCTGCTCGCGGTTGACCTCGCGGATGATCTCGTTGAGGTGCTTGTATGCCTTGGCGGCCTCCGGCCCCTTGGCGGTGTCCACGAGCTTCAGGCTGCGCTTGTTCCCGAAGACCAGGCCCATGATGTCCGCGCCGGGCAGCGTCATGACGTCGAAGGCGTTCTTCCTGGAGATCTTCGGCTGGAAGAGCAGCCTGTTCGCCTTGTTGATGTTGATGAGCTTCTTCTCGAGCTCGCGTAGCGTCTGCGCCGCCTCGGCATCGATGCTGGAGCCGTTCGCGGCGGTTATGGCGTACTTCCTCGTGACTCCGAGGAAGTCCTCGCCGTAGAGCTCCACGAACCTCTGGCCCACGCCCACGATGGCCGAGAAGTCCTCGGCTTTCGTCGGCACGCGCTGGGCCATCTCCCTGAGGGCCTCGTCGGAGCAGACCTGCTGGACGCGTCCGCTGGACTGCCTGCGCTCCTCGCGGAGGGTCTCCCTCAGCTCGTAGAGCTCCTCGTAGAGGTCATCTTCCAATCCCATGTCTCCCCCTTATCGCGTGCGAGTAGGTAAATGTGAGCATGCCGACGTGTGGTCGGATGGTTGGAAAGGGGCTTTAACATTGTTTAAAAGAAATGTTAAATAGCAGTCATCCCATGTAGGTTCATGGAGGCTAACGGTTCCCGGTGTCAGCGGGAACCGGACCCGAAGGCCAAAGTTTGTCATTTCATCAGTGCGTGCTCACGCACGTGCTTATGAAATGACCAAGATGACCACATCGCCTTCTTCGGTGATGATGATCATCACTATGCAGGATCTGACCCTGTAGGTGATAAGTATCACCTGATACCGCCTCCTACCGGGTCGGTGCCTGCGTGCCGGGATGTGGTGTATCCCGACATGCGGGCCTGACCTCCTCCGGCGAACGCGTGAAATTCGCGTTCGGTTCTTAAAGGAAAGCCGATGCGGATAATTGACAGGAAGCTCTTAGATATGTAGAACAGATGGCCGTCCGCCTCAACGCGTATTCACGGACGTATCCAACCTCCATCAACGTTTAATCGGTCCCCGCCATCGCCCCCGGTATGCTCAGCACCGGAGTCAAGGGAACCAGGACCGTTTCCGTCACCGACCAGAACACCGCCGCCGCCCTGGGGAGCGGGACCCTCGCCGTCTTCGCCACCCCCGCCATGATCGCCCTCATCGAGGCCACCGCCAGCGGCAGCGTGGCGCCCCTCCTGGATGAGGGAAGCAGCACCGTCGGCACCCACCTGGACGTCGCCCACTCTGCCGCCACCCCTGTCGGGATGGACGTCACCTGCGAGACCGAGCTCGTGGAGATCGACCGCAGGAGGCTCGTCTTCAAAGTGGTCGTCAAGGACGCCAAGGGCGAGGTAGGCTCGGGGACCCACGAGAGGTTCGTCGTCGACAACGCCAAGTTCATGTCGAAGGCCCAGGCCAAGCTCGAGTGATCGGAACACCCCGAACTCGAACAGGATCACCGGGAGGATCAGGCACCCGCACAGGACCGTCCTCCCGGTCCCGCAGGCCCCCGGCACCATGCCGACCGCCGACGAGGCGATCAGGACGGCGATGCCCAGGGGGCCGTTGAGCAGCAGCGTCAGCGCCACCAGCAGGACCAGGACGGTCCTGCTCAGCTTCTTGGGCTTCAGACCTCCCGCCATGCGGGAGAGGGCCTTCCCGCACCTTATCGCCAGCCAGTACCCGACAGGCGAGGCCACGGCGGCGGACATCAGCAGGAGCAGGAACGCCGGCGACATGAAGCCGGACACCGAGTCTCCGATTATTTCCTCGATAGCCAGCGCCGTGCCGGAGCGCCCGCTGCCGGACACCGACAGGGTCACCAGCGACAGCACCGATGTCACCGTTCCGACCGACGCCACAGTCGAGACGAACCGTGCGGGGTCCTTCTCGGGGAAGACGGCGGCGGACATCGACGCGCCGACCGTCGCCGTGATCCCGGGGAACCATCCCGCGACGGTGCCCATCAGCACGCCCTTCAGCCCCGGCATGTAGCCGACCGGGTCCTTCACGCGGTCCACCTGCTTCGGGATCGACGCGTTGTCGGAGGTCTCCAGCATCACGGGTATCCCGAACAGTCCCGTAAGAAGGGGCATCATGACGCTGCCCTCGCCGAGGATCCCCTCGAACTTCACGGAGGTGGACATGCACGCGAGACCCAGAACCCCGGACAGGAGGAACGCGAACGGCCCCCAGAGGCCGCTCCCCCTGCGGAACTCGCCCACCAGTATGACGGCAGCGGCGATGAGCAGGACTGCTGGAGTGAACCTCTCCAGGACATCCTCGCCGCCGTTCAGCAGGACCCACTGCAGGGGTATGGCCATGAGGATCGCGGCCGAGCATCCGATCACGCTCCCTATCGCCGCCGCACGGACGGCCTCCATCCCACGTCCCGCCAGCAGCAGCCGATGGCCCGGCAGCACGGACACGGCGTCCTCCGCGTCCGGAGCGCCTATGAACACGGACGGCACGAAGTCGACGAACGAGTGGACGACGGAAGCGGACATGATGCAGCAGCAGACCGCCACGGCGGGGTCCGCCGAAGCGGGGACAAGCGCTTCCAGCGAGGCGTAGGACGAGAGCATCAGCGCCGCCAGGGTGTTCACGTGGATTCCGGGCACCAGGCCGCTGAAGAGGCCCATGGCGCAGCCTACAAGCGATGCTGCGATGCAGACGGCGGCCAGGGAAGGGTCCATGGCCGGGACTCTGATGCTCCCGTGTAGATAAAAGGTGGCCCACGCGTCAACTGTCCGGCCTGATGACGGGCCTCCCGTCCTCGGTTCCCACCGTCAGAAGATACCGGATCGGCACGCCGATCTCTCTCGAGAGGGCGTCCACATCGGGGCTCCTGTTGAACACGACCGCCACCTCGGTGACGACGACCCCGGCCTCCATGAGCGCCCTCACGGTGGCCCTCAGCGTGCCTCCCGTATCGACGACGTCGTCGACTATGGCGACTCTCTCGCCGGGCTCAACGGTGTCGATGTACATCGTGGCCTTCGAGTACCCGGTCCTCTGGTCCAGGACGATCTCCCCGGGCAGGCCGTAGGGCTTCTTGCGGATCACCAGGAACGGTATCCCGGTCTTCAGGGTCAGCCCCGCCGCAAGGGGGATCCCCATGGCCTCCGGCGCCAGGATGAGGTCGCAGTCCAGCTCGGCTACTTCGGCCAGTCCGTCCACGGCCTCCTCCAGCAGTCCCCGGTCTATCCTCGGCACGCCGTCCGAGAGGGGCGCGACGAAGTACGGGTACCCGTTCCTGTCCACCACCGGGCCGTTCAGGAAGCTCTCCCTCAGCCTGCGAAGCTCCATGCAGCGCAATCGGCGACACCCATTTTAATAAAGTCGCCGATGGGCGCCCGATAGCAATGGATGTCGAAGAGAGGCTAGCCCTCGTCAAAAGGAACGCGGTCGAAGTGGTGACCGACGAGGAGATCGTCGAGCTCCTCAAGGCCAAGGAGCACCCCAAGGCGTACATCGGATTCGAGCCCTCCGGCCTCGTGCACCTCGGATGGGTCCTCGTCGCGCAGAAGATCAGGGACCTGACCGACGCCGGATTCGAGGTCATCGTCTTCTGGGCCGACTGGCACGCGTACATCAACGACAAGCTGGGCGGGGACCTGGAGAACATCAGGACCTGCGCCAGGTACATGGAGGACTGCTTCATCGCCCTCGGCGTCCCCAAGGACAGGGTGCGCTTCCTCTACGCCAGCGAGCTCCTCTCCGACATGAGGTACTGGGAGACCGTCATCAACGTGGGCAAGGCCTCCTCCCTCTCCAGGGTCAAGAGGGCCATGACCATCATGGGGAGGTCCGAGGACGAGGCCGAGGTCGACGCCTCCAAGGTGCTCTACCCCCTGCTCCAGGCCGCGGACATCTTCTTCATGGACGTGGACCTCGCATACGCCGGCCTCGACCAGCGCAGGGCGCACATGCTCGCCAGGGACGCGGCCGAGAAGATGGGCCTCAGGAAGCCCATCGCGCTGCACACGCCCCTGCTCCCCGGCCTGAAGGGCGGGAACAGGATGGACCCCGTCGAGTCCAAGATGTCCAAGAGCGACCCGACCGGCAACATCAGGATCCACGACGCCAAGGAGGACATCGCCGCCAAGATGAAGAAGGCGTACTGCCCGCCCGAGGCGGAGAACGAGGACGTCAACCCGGTGATGATGATCTGCAGGTACATCATCTTCCCCAGGGAGGGCTCCATGCACATCGACCGCCCCGAGAAGTACGGCGGGCCACTGGACTTCGCCTCCTACGAGGAGCTCAAGGCCGCCTACTACGGCGGAGGGCTGTCCCCCGTGGACCTCAAGTCCGGTGTGACCGACGGCCTCGCCAAGACCCTCGGGCCGGTCCGCGCCTACTTCGACGAGCACCCCGAGAACTACGACGCCATCAGGGGCATCGTCGAGAACCTGAAGAAGCTCAGGTGAAAACTTTCCAGCCCGGAGGGAACCCCTCCGGGCGTCAATCCTTCTGAACCAGGTCGGGGAGCCTCTGGGCGTCCTCCCTGGAGCGTATCGCCCTCAGGACGTCCATCGTGTTCTCCATGCAGATCATCAGCATGGCCTCCACGTCCCCGATGCCGCTGATCCCGGCGGCCCCGCCGTGGCCCCCGCCGTCGCAGGTGGTCTCCTTGCCGACGCGGGACATGATGTCCCCGAGATGGACGCCCTTCCTGACGGCCTCCTGGGTCGCCCTGGCGCTGATCCTGAACTCGTCGCCCCTCTGGGACCCGACGAAGGCGATGTCCGCGCCGGCGTCGAGCACGGCCCTGCAGGACGAGGCCTCGAAGCTGCCCGCGCTCGATGAGGCGACGATAAGCTGGCCGATCCTCTCGAACTTCACCCTGCTGACCGCCTTGAGCATCGCGATCCTCTCGGAGATGCTGACCTCCGCCTCCACGAGGTCCATGGCCTCGTCCATGCCGATGCCGTGCCTCGACATGAGGTCGGCGAAGGCCGGCAGCATCTCGGGCCTCGCGAACTGGAAGTGGCCGCTGTCGGTGAGCATCCCGCCCAGCAGCATCAGCGCCACATCCCGGGGGATCCCGATCCCGGCGGTGTCCAGGATCTCCTTCACGATCTCGCAGCACGAGGTGCGGGAATCGTCGCACACGAAGAGCTTCGCGGAATCCCACCTGCCGGATGGCTTGTGGTGGTCTATCACCACGTCCGGGGCGAACCCCTCGGGCGCGTTCAGCTGCTCCGGTGAAGACGTGTCGACGACGACGGTCATGTCGAACCCGTCGCCCAGCCCCTCGCGGACGGCGGTCTCCATCTTGCCGGCGACCATCTTGGACACGCGGTCCAGTCCGTCCGGCGCGAATATGGCGCACCCAGGGAAGCATCTCGCTATCGCGTACGCCGAACCCAGCGCGTCCATGTCCGCGTTGCCGTGGACGACGACCGCCTTCGTCGCATCCGACGAGAGCGCCTCGATGACCTTCTCCAGACCCTCCATTCACTTCCTCCCGGTGAGCCTCTGGTAGTACTTGTTCTGGCCGAGGCCGGTGATCAGGATGTCCGAGTTGTACAGCTTCACGGTGATCAGGATCGTGGCGAGGGCGAACACAGCCATGTAGGCGATCCCCTCGAGCACCAGCGTCACGTCCCCGTACATCAGGGCCTGCATGGCCATCATGGGGTGCGAGAACGGGATGATGAAGCAGACCGCCTGGAGCATGGAGCCCGATCCGTACCATCCGGAGAACATGATCACGAACATGGGGATCATGGCGAGGATGCTCAGGGGCATGGTCATGGTCTGGGCGGACTTGTAGTTCTTCGAGAACGCGCCGAGGATCATGCAGATGCCCAGGGCGCAGACGATGGCGAAGAACATCGAGACCAGCACGAGGAGCCAGTCCGTCAGGTCGAGGGCCATGCCGATGGACGCCAGGTCCACGGAGGTTCCGGTGCTGGTGTACATGCTGGTCATGGAGCCCATGTAGATGCTCATGCCGACCATGTACGCCAGCCCGTACACGAGACCGACGATGGCGGCGGCCACGATCTTCCCGGCGACGATGGTGGTCCTCTTGATGGGCAGCGTCAGCAGGGTCTCCAGGGTCTTGTTCTCCTTCTCGGAGCCCATGGAGCTGATGACGATGCTGCCGACCATCATGATGATGATCATGATGACCAGCGGGATCATCATCGTCTGGCTGGTCACCGCGTTGGTGATCGAGTCGGGGCTGATGTTGTACTGGATCGTGCCGTTCACGTAGGTCCCGGTGGACGCCGTCGAGTACGTGACGGGGTTGGTCACGAACTCGTAGTTGGTGTACCCGCCCTCGAGGATGAGGATGCTGGACAGGTTCGAGTTCGCGTAGGAGAGGACGAGGCTGACCGCGGACGTGCTCACGGTTCCGAACATTCCCGTGGGCTCGTACAGGTATAGCTGCCTGACGTCGACGGACTCGCCGGCCTCTATGCTCGCCATGAACTCGGATGCCGACGGGAATACGACCACCGATGCGATGCCCTTCTCCTCCATCTCCGCCACTATCTCCTCGTCGCTGCTCGACGTCGATGACGACATGACGACGATCTTGTCGGCGGAGTCGCTGTAGAGGTACTGCAGGTACTTCACCGGGTTCCACGAGTCCTTGTGAACATTGCCCTCTGCATCGGTGTATTCATAGTCGTAGTAGGATGAGTCCTCGTCGGCGACGATGCCGATCGTGGGCAGGGTGGAGGCCTTCTCGACCTCGCCGTTGATCATCAGGCCCAGGCCGGCGAAGAGCACGACCATTACGATGATGGACGCCACCGATCCGGGGGTGAGCATCTCCCGGATCTCCTTCTTCATGATGGAGGTGATGTGGCTCATCCCTTCACCGCCCTGACGAAGACCTCCTCGAGGGTGTCGGCGCCGCTCTCCGCCTTGAGGTCGGCGGGCTTGCCGAGCAGTATGAGGTTGCCCTGGTCGATCATCCCCACGCGGTCGCAGAGCATGTCCACCTCGAACATGTTGTGCGAGGACATGATCACCGTGACCCCGCTCTTGGCGATGCCGCGGATGACCTCCCTGATCTCGTAGGAGTTGATCACGTCGAGTCCGGACGTCACCTCGTCCATGATGGCGAGCTTCGGGTTGGGCATGATCGCCCTGGCGATGAGGAGCCTCCTCATCATCCCCTTGCTGTAGGTGTCCACCTTGGAGTCTATCCTCTCGCCGAGGTCCGCGAGCTCGATGCCCTTGGCCACCATCTCCTCCTTCTCCTGGCCGGACGCGAAGAAGCCGGCCATGAAGTTCAGGTAGGCCCTGCCGGTCAGGTCGCGGTACGCGCCGGCGTCCTCGGGCAGGTAGCTGATGATCCTGCGGACCTCCTCCGGCTCGGTGGCCACGTCGTGGCCGAAGACGGAGATGCTCCCGCCCGTGATGGTGAGTAGCGTGGAGATCATCCTCAGGGTGGTGGTCTTCCCGGCGCCGTTGTGTCCGATGAGGCCGAAGATCTCGCCCTCGTGGACGGTGAGGGATATGCCGTGCACGGCCTCCCTGTCGCCGTAGGACTTGCGGACGTCCCGCAGCTCGAGTGCTTCCATGCGCCGTCATGCGGATGCTCCGCTATAACTGCTCGGTATGTATTGTCTGTAATACGACTCGAAGGTCCGTAGAATGAAGGGTGTTTGCGGGAAGGGGTTTCACTCTTCGTCGTCCTCGGGCCTCGCGGTGGCGTTGCCCATGGCGGCGTTGATCGTGTCGGAGAGGACCTTGAACTTCTCCTGGAGGGACTTCTCCTGGCGGTCGAGGCTGGAGATCCTGACCTCCATGGTCTCGATCGACTCCTCGAGGTCCCCCTTGAGGGTGTCCTTGTCCTCCACCTTGATCAGGAGGGACCCGGCGGACTTGTAGACGTCCCCGGTGGCGGCGTTGAGCTCCTCCAGTGTCCTGGCCATCTCCCTCTTCTGAGCGTCGTACTGCATCTTCTGGGAGGAGACAGCCTGGAGCTGCTGCTGCACCTGCTGGTACTGGGCGATCTGGTTCTGGAGCTGGGGGCTGATGCCGTTCATTGTCTCACCTTGGCGATGTGTTCCACGTTCTGTACGACGATGACGCACTCGAGGTACGAGTTGAGCGCGGCCCTCATGGCGGAGGCGTCCGCGGCCTCTATCGAGACCACGGCGGATCCCCCGTCCATGGAGATGGACGACCGGGTCCTGGGCAGCTCCCTGCCGGACTCCGGGCCGAGTGACTCGGCGACGGCCGAAGCCGTGTCGCCGTCCATCCTCAGGACCGCTCTGAGCATCGCTCAGTCGGACTTGAGGACCTTCTTCACGTTGGGTCTGTCCTTGAAGAAGATCTTCGATCCGCACTTCTCGCACTGCCCGAGGGTGCTTACGTTCCTCACGGGCTCGTTGCACTTGGCGCATCTGTACATCGTGGCCTCACTGCTCGCTTACCTGGGAGATCTCCCTCTTGTTCTTGGGGGTGTAGGCGCCGGCGGCGAACTTGGTGTCGCAGTGCGCACAGTACCAGATGCCGGAGCTCTCCCTCTTGACGGAGTGGTGGTGGCACACGGGGCACTCGTGCTTCTGCTTCTGCTGCGCCTCGATGTTCTTGATCCTGTTGCGGACGATGACTCCGTACCTGGCTCCGAACCTTCCGGAGCTGCCCGCTTTGACTGTCCTCTTTGCCATGTGGGATCACCCTATGATCTTCCTGATCTCCGCACCGATCTCCACGGCCCTGTCGAGGCACTGGCTAAGCTCGTCGAGTGTGATCGAGCCCTGCCCGCCCTTCTGCATTGCCCTGAAGTTGCCGTTGTCGTCGGTTGTGACGGTAAGGCGTGCGGATGAAATCTGCTCTTCGTCGTAGTCGGGGTCTACTATTAATGTGTTTCCGAGCTTGACCTCGGTCACAGACACCGGCGTGCAGGTCACCGGAAGGGGCTTGTTCTCGCCCTTCCCGTACTGCTCTCCCGGCACGATGGCGCTCTTCAGAGCGGCGACCGCGGCGATGTTGGCGGCGTCGAACAGGTTGCCGTCGTAGTCCATGGCGTACATGTCGATGTAGCACATCCAGACCTCCTCTCCGGGGGTGATGCACAGCTGCTCGACGTCCACCATGCCGGACTCGCGGATTCCGCGGTCCACGACGCGGGCCAGCTCGATGGCGTCCTCGCCGGGGGGTCCGGACTCGAAGGTGGAGTGCGCCATGGGGATGAGCTCCATGCCGGTGGTCAGTACGCCCAGGTTGGGTGTGTCGCCGAAGGGGGTGCCGGGGATGATCTTGATCCCGGCGATGACGACCGTGTTCCCCAGCTGGACGCGGGCGGAACCGTCGGCGCTCTCGATGAGGCCGGTCTCGATCGTGATCTTCCTGAAGTCCTTCACGCCGCGGCCGTCCTGTCTCTTCCCCTCGGAGAGGAGGCGCATGATGTGGTCGCGCTTGATCTCGGACATCATCTCGTTGCTCATTCGGATGCCTCCTGGTTCTTGGAGTAGCGCCTCTTCAGGGCGTCGACCTGCAGGTCGTGGACCTCGTGGCACGCGTTGACGGCCAGCTCGATCGCGTGGTCGAACTCGGCGCGGGTCATGTTGCCGTCCATCTGGAGCAGGACGATCTCGTCCGTGGAGGGGACGATGGCGATGGGCACGTCGGCCTGGCCGTAGTTGTCCTCCTCCTTGTTCAGGTCCAGCAGGACCTTCCCGTCCGCCTTGCCGGCGGCGATGGCGGGGACGATGTCCCTCATGGGGATGCCCGCGTCCGCCAGTGCAACAGAGGCGGCGGTCAGCCCGGCGCACCTGGTGCCGGCGTTGGCCTGGAGGATCTCGATGTACACGTCGATGG
>JAUNYA010000101.1 GCA_030539565.1 Thermoplasmata archaeon
AGGACGACTACCTGTGGCTCCTGCTGTTCTGCCTGCTGACCCTCATGCTGACCGCGGGCTACTACCTGTGGGCCATGCAGAGGACCCTGTTCGGCCCCGAGACCAAGAAGATCGACCTGGAGCACGTCCACGACATCAGCAAGCCCGAGTTCGTCGCGCTCGCCGTCCTGGCCATCCTGGTCGCCGCCTACGGTGTCTGGCCCGACGGAGCCCTGACCTTCATCGACCCGTACGTGGACACTCTCGTGTCCGCCCTGTACACTGGGGTGATCTGATGTTCGTGGCTGACATATTCGGAGACTACGCGGCATTCGCGCCCATCATCCTGATGCTCGTCGCCGCGCTAATCATACCCGCTGTGCACATCTTCGGGAAGAAGAGGACCGTGACCTGGGCAGTCGCCCTCGTGTTCACCGTGGCCTCCCTCCTGATCAACATGTACATGCTCGTGGACGGGTTCACCGGCACCACGCTCGGAGTGTACGAGTACAACGCGTACACCGGGCTGATGGTCCTGCTCTTCCAGATCGTGCTGTTCCTGGCCATCCTGGTCTCCAACGCGAGCACCGAGACGACCAGGCTCCACGTCGGAGCGTACTACGCCCTGATCATCGGCGCCACCACCGGTATGATGTTCGTCGCCGGGTCCTCGGACCTGCTGACCATCTTCGTGGGCGTCGAGCTCACCAGCATCTCGTCCTACGCGCTGGTCACCATGAAGAGGAACGACTCCAGGGCCGCCGAGGCCGGAGTCAAGTACGTCATCATCGGAGGCCTGTCCACCGCGCTGACCATCTACGGTATCTCGATGATCTACGGACTCACCGGGACCACCGACATCGCGTCCATCGCCGCCACCACGAGCGTCACCGGCATGAGCTGGATCCTCGCGGTCGGCCTGGTCTGCATGGTCGCCGGATACGGCTTCAAGATCGCCGCGGTGCCCTTCCACATGTGGGCGCCCGATGTGTACGAGGGATCGTCCACCCCCGTCTCCATGTTCCTGGCAACGGGATCCAAGAAGATGGGTCTGGGCGTGTTCTTCCAGATCTTCGTGGTCATCTTCGTCGCGGGAACCGCGATGAGCGATATCTGCGGAGAGCAGATCCAGTACCTCTTCGCGATCATCGCGGCCTTCACCATGACGGTCGGAAACGTGGTCGCGATCGCCCAGAACAACATCAAGAGGATGCTCGCGTACTCCTCCATCGCCCAGGCCGGTTACATCCTGATCGCCCTGGCCGTCATGAGCGAGTACGCCGTCTCCGCCGGTCTGTTCCACATGTTCACCCATGTGTTCATGAAGGGCGGGGCGTTCCTCATCGTGGGCGCGCTGATCTGCGTCGGTCTCGGCGAGAAGATCTCGGACTACAAGGGACTCGCAAAGAGGTCGCCCTTCCTGGCGGCCGCGATGCTGTTCTTCCTGTTCTCCCTGGCGGGTATCCCGCCGCTGGCAGGATTCACCTCGAAGTTCTTCCTGTTCAACGCCGCCATCGGCGGTGTGGACGGAGTGACCTCCCAGTGGGTCTGGCTGGCGTTCATCGCCATCCTCAACTCGGCCATCTCGCTGTACTACTACGCGAGGGTCGTCAAGGCGATGTACATCGAGAAGGGAAGCACCGAGGAGAAGATCAAGATCCCCAAGCCGTTCCTGGCCGCGATCGTGATCTGCCTGGTCTTCGTCGTCGTGCTGGGTGTCTACCCCCAGCTCATCTTCGACTACTGCGAGATGGCGGCCGCGGCCCTGCTGGGCTGAACGCCATCCCGAAACCATTTACCAAACCCCTTAACCCCCTTCTTTTCGGCCCTGCTGGCACCTGGTTGCTTCGGGTACAATCCATTAAGTATCGAACGCGCATGTAGGCCCCGTTATGTCCGAGCCTTGGCACGCCTGTATCGCAGAGGAGCTCCAGCTTGTGGAGGACCTTATGGACAGGGACCTCCAGTCGGAGAACCCGGAGCTCACGGAGATGTGCCGCTACGTGGTCGGGGCCGGGGGCAAGCGCCTCAGGCCGTCCATGTGCATCCTCTCCTACTACGCGTGCGGCGGCGAGGACCCGGAGAAGCCCGCCAGGATCGGCGCCGGCTTCGAGATCATCCATTCCGCCACCCTGGTCCACGACGACATCAACGACCAGGGCGAGGTCAGGCGCGGCAGGAAGACCCTCCACAGGGAGTACACGATCAGCAAGGCCATCATCGCCGGGGACTACATGTTCGCCATGGGCTTCAGGCTCCTGGCGTCCGCCGCCCCGCAGATCGTCGACTACATCGTGGAGGCGTCCGCCTCGATGGGTGCGGGCGAGTTCATCCAGAAGGACTTCGAGCACCGCTCCGCCGTGACCGAGGACGACTACATGGAGATCATCACGGACAAGACCGCCAAGCTCTTCGAGGCGTCCGCCAGGTCCGGAGCGGCCGTGGCAGGCGCCGACGCCTCCCACATGGAAGCCGTCGGCGAGTACGCCCTCGGCCTCGGCAGGGCGTTCCAGATAGTAGACGACACCCTAGACGTGGCCGGAGATCCCCTGAAGACGGGCAAGACCGTGGGGACCGACCTCATCGAGGGCAAGCCCACGCTGCCTGTGATCTATGCGATGGAGGACCCCGCCCAGGGCCCCGGCATCAGGGAGATCTTCGAGAAGGAGGTCCCCACCGAGGACGACGTCCGCCGCGCCCTGGAGCTCATCCAGAGGACGGACGCCGTCGAGAGGTGCATGGCGAAGGCCTCGGCGATCATAGATTCCATCGTGTCCCTGCTGGACCCCCTCCCCCAGTCCAAATACAAGGACGCCCTTCTGGATTTGGCGGGCTACGTGGTCCGCCGCGAGAGGTGACATCCATGGACAGCGTAGACGTTCTGGTCGTGGGATCCGGCCCTGCCGGGAGCACCGCGGCCCGCTTCGCCGCACAGAGCGGAGCATCGGTTCTATTCATAGAGAGGCGCGAGCAGGTCGGGGTGCCCGTCAGGTGCGGGGAGTTCATGCCCGGCATCGGCGAGATCCGCGACATGTTCCCCAACCTGGAGGACGCGGAGTCGCTGTTCGACATCCCTGACTCGCTGCAGTGCCTCCACATCGAGGGCATCAAGCTCGTGGATCCCAAGGACAAGGTCACCTTGCTCGACTTCGACGGCTACACCACGGACAGGGACAGGTTCGACCAGTACCTCGCCGGACTCGCCCAGGAGGCGGGCGCCGTGTTCGAGAATCGCCGCATGTTCCAGTCCATCGAGAACGGCGTGGCCAAGACCACCAAGGGCGACATCTCCTACAAGGTCATCATCGGCGCCGACGGGCCCAGCTCCCGCGTCGCGAAGAGCCTGGGGCTCGCCAAGAACGCCAACCCCTATCCCGCGGTCACCGCGCAGGTCAAGGGCGACTTCGAGCCGTACACGTACATGTACTTCGGCGACGTCGCGCCCGGCGCCTACAGCTGGATAATCCCCAAGGACGGGCGCGCCAATGTGGGCGTCGGATTCTCTCCGAAGTTCGCCAACGGCAGCCTGTCCGAGTACTTCGACATCTTCGCGCAGAAGCGCGGGTTCGCCGAGCACTCCAAGATCGAGGGCAAGTTCGTTCCCAGCGAGGGGCCGATACCCAAGACGGTCAGCGGCAACGGCATGGTCGTCGGCGACGCCGCCGGCCAGGTCATCTCCGTCAACGGCGGAGGGATCCCGCTTGCGATGATCGCCGGAAGGATCTGCGGCCGCGTCGCGGGCGAGAACATCTCGTCTGGCTCGCCGCTCTCGAACTACGAGACGGAGTGGCGCAGGATCATGGAGAAGCCCCTGAAGACCGCGGCCTTC
>JAUNYA010000102.1 GCA_030539565.1 Thermoplasmata archaeon
GCGGTCGCCCATCCCGTCCAGAACGACCAGGAGGATCTTCTTGGGCTCGGACATGGAATGCCGATTAACGCGGACGTTGATATCGTTGGCGGTCGCGCCCTCGCTGGGGGACGATGTCCTTGCGGGCGGCCTCGACCCTCTCCGCTATGTCGGATTGGATGACCTTCGTGCAGGGCCAGGTGGAGTCCATGTAGGAGATCAGGTCGTTGATGTCGGCGTCCGGGTTCGTGAGTGCGAGATAAACGCGGCTCATGAACATCGAGACCGCATATGGGAAGTCGTCGCAGATCTGAGGGCGGTCCTTCCAGATCCTGCACTTCTTGTCCTTCCCGAGGAAGGCGCAGGGGTTGGTCTTCTTGAAGAGGAACCTGCCGTCGCTAGTCTGGACGAGGTAGTCCCTCATGAACTCGTAGATGGGGATGCCCGCGGCAGTCGACACACGGTCGATCTCGTCCGGCCTCACGATGATGTGGGGCTGGTGGCAGCAGCGCCCGCAGAGCTCGCAGGGGAAGCTACCCTTGTAGGACATGCAGATGTCGTACGCCACGTCGAGGTTGTGCTCCATCTCGGGGCTGATGCTCCCGAGGCCCTCGAGGATGTACTTGCCGCGGTATACCGCCATCAGAGCCCACCGACGTATCCGGCGAAGCCGAGGATGAAGCCCACGACGCCGAGGATCAGTCCCACAGCGGCCAGGGCCATGCAGGTCTGGGCGTTCTCGGACCCCAGCAGGCGGGGCAGGTTGATCGAGTACCCGCCGATGAGCATCGCGATGGCTCCGCAGATGACGGAGACGATGTACTGCTCGGTGAATCCGCAGACGGCCGCGACGAGTCCTAGGACAAGGGTCGCGGCGGCGAAATGCAGGGGGTTGCGCTTCTTCTCGGGCCTGTAGGGGATGTCGAGCCTCCAGTCGCACTCCTCGCAGAAGAGCGTCTCCTCCGGATTCTCGTGACCGCATTTGGGGCACCTGTTGGTCATGGGGGCTGGATTCGGCTCGGGATAGTAAACGTTGCGGTGGGTGCGCCGGACGAGAACGTCCGGCGGATGCCCCACCTGTGTTTTCCTGCCAGACCGCACATGACCCGAAAAATCCGTGCATTGCACGTTTTTTCAGAGTTGAATGCAGGAGTCTGTCCTTCTATCAGAGGAGGCCCTCCATTTTCGGATAATGGGTCCTGACTCGAATCAAAGAAGCCAGTACAGTGCGTACGCCATCTCCACGGAAACATTAAATTAATCGGTATCCGATATGCATCCGAAAACTCCGTGCAATGCACGGAAATTCAGAGTCATAGGGTTCGGATGACCATGGAGATCAAGCGCGACAGGTACCTGCAGCGTCTCATACGCAAGATGAAGACCAAGAACGTCAAGGTGGTGACCGGCATCAGGCGCTGCGGGAAATCATACCTCCTGTTCAACCTCTTCAGACAGCACCTCCTGTCGACCGGCGTGCCGGAGGACCACATAATCGCCGTGGACCTGGATAATGACGACAGCACCGAGCTGCTCGATTCCAAGGCGCTCTCGAAATACGTGAAGGACAGGATCGTGGACGATGGGAAGTACTTCGTCCTCCTCGACGAGATCCAGATGGTCGACGGGTTCGTGAGGGTGGTCAACGGGATCAACTCGCTGCCCAACACCGACGTGTACGTGACCGGCAGCAACTCGCGCTTCCTCTCCTCGGACATAGCCACCGAGTTCAGGGGGAGGAGCTCGGAGATCCGCGTCTACCCGCTCTCGTTCCAGGAATTCCGCTCCGCGCTGGAAGATGAGGACAAATGGGAATGCTGGGAGCTGTACACGACGTACGGGGGGATGCCCGAGGTCCTGAACATGGACGGAGACGAGGACAAGGCGGAGTACCTCGCACGCCTGATGAGGGACGTGTACCTGCTAGACATCATCGAGCACTACTCCCCCGAGAGGACAGACGACCTCGGGGAGATCCTGGACACCCTCTTCTCCTCCATCGGGTCCCTCAGCAATCCCAAGAGGGTCACCGACACCCTCAGGACCGTCAAGGGAAGCGATATCGCCTACGAGACGACCTCCAGGTACATCGGGATGTTAGAGGACGCGTTCATCCTGGAGAAGGTGAGCCGGTACGATGTCATCGGCAACCGCCACCTTAACTCGCCGTTCAAGTACTACGCGACGGACCTCGGCCTCAGGAACGCATCCCTGAACTACCGCCAGCTCGACGACCCCCACATCATGGAGAACGTGATCTACAACGAGCTCAGGTCCAGGGGGCTTTCCGTGGACGCGGGATCCGTCGAGGTGTGGGAGACCAGCGGAGGGGTGAGGAGCCACAAGACCGTCGAGGTCGACTTCGTGGTGAACAGGCGGTTCGACAGGATATACATCCAGTCCGCGTACGACATGAAGACCGTGGAGAAGGAGAGTCAGGAGCTGAGGCCGCTGCTGGCGATCAGGGACTCGTTCAAGAAGATCCTGATCATCGGCAGGGATGTCGCACCCTACCGCAACAGCGACGGGATCCTGATAATGGGGATCATGAACTTCCTGCTGGACGAGAAGAGCCTGGACCTCTGATTGCCGGGCGGACTCTGAAAATCCGTGCAATGCACGGGATTTCAGAGTCGTCCGAAGACCTGCCCTTCGAGAAAAGGGGCAAACCGTTCTCCTGACGCGGACCGCGATGCCTCCGACCGAATGTCGGAGACACGAGGCCGTGGGTGCACCAGAGGTTTCCAGGGCGGTTCTCAGTTCTATATACCGTATACACAGCCTGCACCGCTTATCTAGAATGAAGGCAACCCGAGGTCTGCAGGGAGGAAGTCCGGCCGCCGGACTTCCCGTCCGGCGAAAGGCTCCAACCTGTTCTAATCTGGAGGGATATGAAATGCCTGAAAAACCAGAAAAGGGCCGGGGAGAGCTATTAGCGTGGATCCCCCTGGCCCTCGCAATACTTCAGGTTCTGCTTGAAATATTGCCGAGGTAAACTCCTTACGGTCGCCGTGGCGATTACCACGGTGACCGTCCAAGTTCATAGACGCTATCGCGAATGGCGTATTTACAAGTATCTTCCCGATTCGAATCAGGGAGGAGAAGCTCCCCCTTCCGGGGGATAAAAGGATTAGACGAGGGTGACGGAGCCCGCGACGCGGAGCTTCCCGCCCTCGAGGTACATGATCGTGGCCTTGTCGCCGGGCTTGTGGATGATGTCCGATTCCAATTCGAACACAACGGACGCGGTTCTGAAGTCGGAGCCGTCGTCCACCGAGGTGACACGGCAGGGGACCATCTGCATCCAGTGGCCGATGTGCAGGACCATGCCATCCTTCAGCGGGGACGGCCAGTACTTCACCAGGGAGACCTTCCCCTCGATGCGCCTGGACATCTTGACCGACGGATCGGTGGTCACGACGAAGCCCCTGTCGAGGTCGTCGGACTCGATCCCGCGCAGCGCCAGACCGACGTGGTCGCCCTTGACGCCGTCGTCGGCGTCGATGTCGTGCTTCTGGATCGATTTGAGCGTCACCTCACGGCCCAGAGGGAACACGGTCATCTTGTCGTGCTTCCTGAACCAGCCGTCGATGACGGAGCCGAGCACGACGGTGCCCACCCCCTTGACGTTGAAGTGGCTGTCCACCGGGCACGACCCGCACGTTCCGTCGCCCGGTTTCCTTCCCTCGGCCTTGGCCATGGCTATGAGCTCCTCCCTCATCCTGATCGGGTCCTCCTCCTTGAACTCGTAGTTCTCCA
>JAUNYA010000103.1 GCA_030539565.1 Thermoplasmata archaeon
CATCAGCCACCAGGACCAAGACGGACCCGAACACGGCGGAGGCCGGGATCAGGAACCTGTTGTTGGAGCCGACGAATATGCGGGCGATGTGCGGGCACACCAGTCCGACGAACCCGATGAGTCCGGTGAAACTGACGATGCCGGCGGTGAGGAGGGAGACCAGGATGAGTGCTATCATGCGCATCGTCTCCGGGTTGACTCCGATCGACCTGGACAGCTCATCCCCCGTGGACAGGACGTTCAGCCTCCTGGCCAGGATGATGAGGATGGCGATTATGACGATGGTCAGGAAGGCCATTATGCCGATCTCGTCCCAGGAGCTGGACTCCAGGGATCCGACGGACCAGGAGTACAGATACGCCTGGGTGTCCGGATCCAGCCAAAGGCGGATCATGGTGTTGATGGCGTTGAAAATGTACATGACCGCGATACCGGCCATGATCATGGTGGTCGGGGTCGCGCTCTTGAGCTTGGACACGAAGATGATGACGGCGATGGGAACCAGCGAGAAGATGAACGCGTTCATCACGATGGCATAGCTCGCTCCGGCGACCGAGATCCCCAGGCCCACCGCGAGGGTGGCCCCGAACGATGCACCGGACGACAGACCCGTGGTGTACGGATCGGCGAGCGGGTTGCGCAGGATGGTCTGCATGACGGCTCCCGCGGCCGCGAGGCCGGCTCCGGACAGGATCCCCGTGAGGATCCTCGGCAGGCGGTAGTCCCACACGACGAAGTCCGCCCTCGTGTCCACGATGGTCCCGTTTATGTGGTTCCACAGGGTCACGTAGGTGTCGAGGAACGAGATTGAGAACTCGCCTACTGTCAGCGCGTACCCCGCGACGAGGAATGCCGCGATCACGCACACGCAGATGAACACGATCTTCTTCCAGAGGGCCTTGTCGTAATCCACGATCTGGTCCCTGAAGTCCCCGTCCTCGCGGACATCCCCCTCGAGCCAGACGTCGACCGCATCGTCCGTCGACATTATGGTTTTGTCCAGGGTAATTCCAATCACTTCCCTTTTGAAGGGGCCGTCCCCGGGAACGGGGACGGCGGAAGGTTTCAGATGCGGTTGATGACGGCCTGGTACTCGTCGACGGTGAAGGTGGTCACGATCTCGCTGGAGAGCGAGGAGCGGTCGTCCCTGTTGTACCAGATGTCGTACTTATCGCCGGTGTAGTAGTATCCGCCCATGTCGTTGACGTCGATGTCCGCTGCGGTGAAGTTGTTGAACCAGTACTGCAGGGTCTCGAGCGCCTCCGACTCGCTGAAGAGGTCGGGGTAGAGCATGTAGGCGATCAGCGGGAGCATGGCGGTACCGGAGAATCCTCCGAGGAAGGAGTAGACGGATCCGATGTACTTGCCCTCGCCGTAGCAGGTCAGCTGGTTGAAGAGCTCGACGTTGGTCTCGAACCTCTCGTTGTAGGTCGCCTTGGTGGAACCGGAGTTGAATCCGATGCTGGCCTCGCAACCGATGATGAAGTCGATCTCGCTGTCGTGCTCCAGGAACCACTCGATGTTCCTGTAGCTGTATCCCCACCCGCTCTCGTCGGGGCCGTACATGACGTTGCTGATCTTTCCGATGAGGTAATGGGCACCCTCGGTGTCGGTGAGCATGGCGGCGTATCCGCCGTTGTTCTGGGCCCTCTCCGCAGTGTTGCTGTATGTGATGAGTGTGACAACAGTGGGCAGCTCGTCGAGCTGGCTGATCTTGTCCTCGATGGCGTCCATCTGGGAGGTGACGAACTCTGCATACGCCTCGGCCTTCTCCTCGCTGCACATGAGGATCCCCAGGGTCAGGATGGTCGGGATGACGGAGTCTCCGGAATGCCAGAGGTAGATGATCTGGATGTCGGGGTAGCTGGACTCGAGTACTGCGTAAGCGCTCTTGCAGGCGGTGCTCGCGGTGGCGATGATGAGGTCGACCTTCTCGTTGATTATGGTCTCGGTGGCCTCAGCGGCCTTGGTACTGCTTCCAGTGGTTCCGACAGTGACGCAGTTGTCGTCAGGGTAAAGGTCGGGGTAAAGCTCTGTTGCCGCGGCGCTCGCCACAACGACCTCGTTCCAGTGGCCGAGGATGGCAACGGCCTCGGCCTGCTGCCAGTAGTTGACCATGATCCTGTTGTTCACGAGGGGATAATTGATGGCCTGAGTCTCCCCGAAGTAGTTGAGGTAGTAGACGGTGCACCCCTCGTTGTTGATGATCTTGTTGATGAGGTCCACGTCCTCCTGGGTGATGCTTCCGTCGTTGTTGGCGTCGGCATAGGGGTTCGTGGTCTTGTTCCAGGTGGTCTCTCCATTGATGATCGACTGGACGAAGGACACGTCCTCGCTGTCGATGCGCCAGTCGTTGTTGGCGTTACCGTAGATAACGACAGTGGCGTCCACATCGACGCTGCTGCTGTCCTTGTTGTTGCCGAGCGCTGTGATTGCAACAGCGGCGGCAGCAACGATTACGATTGCCACGACAACGATCGTGAGAATCTGTTTCTGCTCCATGAATAATCACTTGGATGTATTATCCGACAAAACGGAGATAATTTGGATATATAATCCATATCATCTTAACTCTTAATACCTTAGTTTATAATAGCCAGATACCCGAAAAAGCGATGGTTAAGAAACGTTAATCCCTATCCGAGAGGTAGATTTTGATGTTCCTAATCCGGTCAAAAATGCATTCACCGCAATGCCGAATGGTCATTCCTGCCTCCAACTTGCATCACATTTAACATAATGGATGATATCGCCGACTCATGAGCAAGAAGGCCATCCTCGTAGCCAGCTTCGGCACCAGCTACAACGAGACCCGCAAGAAGACCATAGAGGCCATCGAGAAGCAGGTCGCCGAGACTTTTCCCGACTACGAGGTCAGGCGCGCGTTCACCAGCCGCATGATCATCAGGAAGCTGAAGGAGCGCGACGGCAACCACGTAGACTATGTGACGGAGGCCATGGACAAGCTGTCCTCCGAGGGCTTCGACGAGGTCATCGTGCAGCCCACCCACATCGTCAACGGCGAGGAGTACGACGACATCGTCAGGATCGTCACCGACCACGTCGGGCACATCAAGACGCTCAAGATGGGGACACCCCTGCTCACATCCAGCGCGGACTACGACAGAGCCGTGGAAGCGATCCGCAAGTGCCTCCTCCCGCTGGCCGGCGAGAGGGACCTGGTCCTCATGGGCCACGGCACCGTCCACTACTCCAACTCAGCCTACTGCCAGCTCCAGATGAAGCTGTACGGCGCCGGCCTGAGGAACGTCTTCGTCACCACCGTCGAAGGATACCCGGAGTTCGGGGACACCATCGCGGTCATGAACGAGAGGAAATGCCGCAAGGCCGTGGCCATCCCATTCATGGTCGTCGCTGGGGACCACGCCGAGAACGACATGGCCGGCGACGAGGAGGACTCCCTCTGCTCCATGCTGAAGGCCGAGGGATACGACGTGGAGTGCGTCGTCAGGGGCCTGGGCGAGTTCCCCGGCTTCAGGCAGCTCTTCATGGACCACATCAGGTACGCCATCGAGAAGCCGTGAGCGCCAGCTCCAGCTGACTCCCCTCGCGTGTGCGCGATACGGTAACGGTTATCTACCTTCAGCGGATGCGAAACACCGAGGACAACATGACGTTGAAATTCGGGGTACCCAACAAAGGGCGTCTGAACGAG
>JAUNYA010000104.1 GCA_030539565.1 Thermoplasmata archaeon
AAACACAGACAAAAATCAGGTCAGTATAGTGATACGTTCTGGGAAGCCGTTAGTGTATACGGTGCATACAACATCCCCGTATGTCGTGGACAGCGTTTCCGTACCGGTGGACTGGAGTGTCTCGTACTCCGGGTCGAGCGTGGAAATGTCGGCTATAACATTCTCAAGGAACTCGGCCTTGGTCATGGTGCTCGAGCTCGGGGTATCGCTGCTGCTCGACGTCTGGGTGACCGTGAGTGTTCCATCCTCTGCGATGGCCGTGACGGTCATGGTGCTCGTCGATTTCGTGTTGTACTCGTTTTCGCCATAGGAGTAGTTTATCGTCGTGGTCGTTTTGTAGTAGTCTCCGACTTCGATGTCGTCCCTGACGCTTATGGAGACGGTGTTGCTGTCGTCGTCCTTGTCGTTCCCGTTGAGGATTGCATACACTGCGGCTGCGGCGATCACGATTACGACCACCGCGACAACGGCGATTATCGCGTTTTTGCTCATTCCATTCCTCCTTCGGCGCATCCTGGATGCGCCCCAAGGATGGAGCGGTCTGTCGGTATAAGTACATTAGAGTATAGAGTGGTCTGGGAAAGGTACACCCTGGCCCCGGGGCCGGCGGGCATCACGAGTAGACGATGAGGCTCGAGTAGAACATCACCGTCGACGTGTAGGTCACGCCCTCGTACTCGTACCAGCTGTCCGCCTTGATGAATATGCCCGAGGACCTGTCGCAGTACACCGCCCAGGTGTAGTATCCGTCGTCCAGGTTGTAGAGCGTGCACAGGACGTCCCCCTGGTCGGTGGACAGCGTAACCTCCTCTGTCGAGAGGACCGTGTAGTATCTGTGGATGTATTCCTCGTCCGCGACGATGGTGGTCTCCAGGAAGGCCTGCGT
Source organism: Thermoplasmata archaeon (assembly GCA_030539565.1). GTDB lineage: Archaea > Thermoplasmatota > Thermoplasmata > Methanomassiliicoccales > Methanomethylophilaceae > Methanoprimaticola. The sequence goes on from JAUNYA010000104.1 coordinate 887, forward strand.
GCCGTAGGTGGCCACGCTGCGCTCCCCGGACTCCCATCCCTCGATCACCGAGAGCATCCCGTCCTCGCCAACCGCGGTGACGACGTACGACACCACCGACGTCACCTCCGCGACGCTCCCCTCGGCGGAGCTGGTCGCCGTCGTCACCTTGACGACGTAGTCCCCGACCTCGAAGCCGTCCTTCAGGCCGACGGACACCGTCCCGTCGTCCCCGTCATCGTCCAGGATGCAGTACGCGACCGCCGCGGCGGCCACGGCGATTGCTACGACCGCGATCGCGGCCCATGCCTTCTCGTTCAACGTGTTCTCCTCCTTCCTGCGATGCTCTCGGCACATCCCTGCAATCACCCGGTGCGGGTATAAGCATGTGTCGGAGGGTGCGGCGCCTCTCCAACATCGGTGGAGAATCGGGATGCTGGCTTTCTCTCCCTTAAATACCGTCTTCGGAGGCCTCCCCCCGGGGCGCTTATAGCCCGGCCCCCGGCTCGGAGCCCCATGGACCCCAATCCCATAGCCGACCTGTGCTCCGACGCCATACGCATGCTGGACGCGGCGCTGGGCCCCCGCGCGTGCGGGGCGGTGGTGTCCGGGAACGCCCTCCTGGGGTTCAGGGGCGTGGCCGCCCACGAGTCGCCGTACGACCTGACCAGGAGGGCGCTGGTGTCGCCTATGATGGACCGCATGGGCTACGGGGGGCCCTCGTACCGCCTGGACGACGTTGAGGGCTTCGGGGGCACGGTGATGGCCATGGTGCCGATGAACCGGCCCGTGGACCCGTCGATAGTGGAGGTCCTGGCGTTCATGAGGGGGCGCGGCGTGGGCAGGGGGATGGCGACGGACGGGTTCGCGTGGATCCTGCTCGAGAGGGGGCCGCTGGGGCCGCGCGTGCGCGGAGTGGCGGACCTGAGGCCGTTCTACATAGAGGCGCTGGACGAATCGAGGTTCAAGGCCGCTGTGCCAGTCGATCCGTCGGAGGCGAGGAGGTTCCTGGAGATGTTCGGTCGGCCGTCGCCTGAGGGAGTCGCGGAGCGCGACGACCTTGTCGGCGAGGGCGTCGACGGAGTCGGCCATCCCGGCCATGAACGAGTCGTAGGCGTCCGAGACGGTGGCGCCGTCCGAGGTGGCGATGATGATGCCCTGCTGCTCCATGATCTTCAGGGAGTACCTCACCCTGTGCTTGGGGAGGCCGGTCATCTCGGACAGGCGGATGAGCCCGATGGGCTGGTTGGCCCTGACGGTCCTCAGGATGGATATGTGGCGCTCCAGCAGCTCGAGGTCCTCGCTCAGGGAGTCCACAGGGTCCTTCGGGTCCGTCAACTGTCAGCCCTCCGGGTGAAAATATCGAGAAATGTGGAAGGTAAAGGGGTTGGGGGGCCGATCAGCGGCCGTACCACTTCTGCTTGCCCCACTTGTTGTAGTTGCCCCACCATCCCTGGACGACGGAACCGCAGCAGTCGAGCGCCTTCTGCTCGGCCTCCGCGCCCTTGTACGTCCTGTAGCAGTTGAGGCACTGCCAGACTAGCTCGGGCTGTTTCTCTGCTTTCATTGCGAGCGAATTAGACGGGTGCGTATTAAACCTTATGGGAGGCCCGGTCCGGAGCCAGCACCCCCTCCTCCCCCGTCCGGCTGGACACCTGTCCAGACGCTATAAAAATCGGGCCTGGCCAGCAATCTAATCATTAAATAGTCACCACCGCATCCAGTAGGTCCATGAACAGAATCAAGGTCATCAACGAGCCGTCGGAGCTTGTCCCGATGCTGAGGTCCGTTGATACTCCTGTCAAAAGGGATGTCCTGAAAGAGGTGACCTTGGAATGGAGGACTGCCGACGAGATCGAGGAGAAGTTCGGTCCGGAGGGCAGGGACGCCATCATCTTCTTCGAGAAGATGAAGCTGGTCGAGACCCGCTGGCTCTCCAAGAACGGAGGGTACCCGGAGAAGTCCTACCACACCTACTACACGTCTTTCAGCATAAACGCCCAGTGGCCCGTGTACGAGATCAGCGACGTCCTGACCGCGGCCATGATGAGCGACGAGGAGTACTCGGTCATCGAGTCCAGGATTCTAGAGGAGGTCGGCACCGACGGAAGGTTCTCCGGCGACGTCGCCGAGGCCCTCGGCCTGTCGTCCACCATGCTGAAGAGCCTTGTCCGCAGGTCCGTCAAGCTGGACTACCGCGGGCACAGGATCGAGCTCATACGCGAAGAGTGACCAATGGCCGGAATCTGGATAATGAGGATAGGCCACCGTCCCGAGAGGGACAAGAGGGTGACCACCCACGTGGCCCTCAGCTCCCGCGCCCTGGGAGCCAAGGGCATATTCGTGGACACCGAGGATCCGGTGCTCGAGGAGAACATCCGCAGCGTGGTCGAGCGCTTCGGCGGGGACTACACCATCAAGACCGGCGTGCCCTGGAAGCAGGAGATCAAGGACTTCCCGGGCAAGGTCGTGCACCTGACGATGTACGGGCAGAGGGTCGACGAGGCCCTCCCGAAGATACCGAGGGACGAGGACATACTGATCGTGGTCGGCGCCGAGAAGGTGCCGGCGGAGGTCTACCAGCGCGCCGACTTCAACATCTCCGTGGGCAACCAGCCCCACTCGGAGATCGCGGCGCTGGCGATATTCCTCGACAGGTTCACCGGAGGGGAGGCGCTGTACGCCGACCGCGGCGGGCACCTCGAGGTCGTTCCCAACGAGAGGGGGAAGACTGTTGTCGAGCATACCGAGTGACGAGCGCTGCATCGAGTACCTCGAGGAGGCCGGCTGCAAGCGCAGGGTCATCA
>JAUNYA010000022.1:0-12300 GCA_030539565.1 Thermoplasmata archaeon
TAATGAGGGAGACCACCAGGGACTTCGTGAAGTACTACAACCCGAAGCTCCACGGCGAGGTGCGCCTCGACACGAACACCAACGTTCTCGGCTCCAACCCCGCGGCGGCTGAGTACCTCCGCACCCACACATGGGACCTCAACGGCTATCCCGACACATACTCCGGGGAGCTCAGGAACGCCCTGGGCGAGCTGTACGGCCTCGACCCGTCGAACATCATCGCCGGCAACGGCTCCGACGAGATGCTGGACGTCATCTTCAAGACGTTCACCAACTGGGGCGACGACGCCGCCGTCCCGTTCCCTTCCTACTCCCTCTACGACTACTTCGTCAAGAGCAACGGCGGGACCGCGAAGATGGTCGACCTGACCGACGACTTCCAGCTGGACGTGGACGCGCTGGTGCGCACGAAGGCGAAGATCACCATCGTCCCATCACCGAACAACCCCACCGGGAACTGCTTCCGCACGAAGGACCTGGACGACCTCATCTCGAGATTCGACGGCATCGTCGTCATAGACGAGGCTTACGCCGAGTACGCCGGCGACGGGTACATCGGCAAGGTCGAGGAGTTCGACAACCTCATCGTCTGCAGGACGTTCTCCAAGGCGTACGCCATGGCTGCGCTCCGCGTCGGCTACATGGCGTCGAACCCGAAGCTCTCGGAGATGATGATGTGCGTCAAGATCCCCTACTCGCTCAACGCTGTGAGCGAGGGCGCGGCGGTCGCCGCCGTCAAGGACCGCGATTTCATAAGGAGGAGCGTCGACCTCGTCACCGAGCAGAGGCCGAAGCTGGCCGAGGGCCTCAGGAAGCTGGGCTTCGAGCCGTTCCCCTCCGACTCCAACTTCATCCTCGCCCGCTCGCCCATAGACCACAAGGTGCTCGTGGACGGCCTCAGGGAGAGGGGCGTCCTGATCAGGGACTTCGGCGCCAAGCGCAGGACCGAGAACTGCGTCAGGCCCACCGTGGGCACGCCGGAGCTCAACGCCCTGCTGCTGGACAAGGCGGCGGAGGTGATCGACGGATGCCGCTGAGGATCACGCTCACCGACTACGGCGTCGGGAACCTGTACTCGATCAAGCGCTCGCTGGAGAACTGCGGCGCCGAGGTCGCCGTGGTACAGGACATGTCCGAGGTCCTGGACGCCGAGTGCGTCGTCTTCCCCGGGGTGGGCGCCTTCGACAGGACCATGGAGAAGCTCCAGCCCTACAGGGAGGACATCCGCTCCAAGCTCGCCGACGGAACCCCCGCGCTGGGGATATGCATCGGCATGCAGATCCTCTACGAGAGGAGCGCCGAGGGCGCGACCCCCGGCCTTGGGTTCTTCAAAGGGGAGGTCGTCCCGCTGGAGGGTCGCATCGTCCCCCATATGGGATGGAACGCCGTCGTGTCCGACGACCCCCTGATGAGGGGCGTCGGGGACGACAACTTCTACTTCGCCCACTCGTTCCGCGGGAGCCCCGCCGAGGACATCACCGTCGGCACCACCGTGTACGAGGGCAACGAGATCCCCACGTTCTTCCGCAAGGCCAACACCTACGGGACCCAGTTCCACCCCGAGAAGAGCAGCGGCTCCGGGATGGCCGTCCTGAGGAACTTCATATCCTTCGCGGAGTCGGTCCTATGAGGGTCATACCCGCCGTCGACGTGATGGACCACAAGGTGGTCCAGCTCGTCGGAGGCATCCCGGGGAGCCAGCAGATCGTCATGCCCGACCCGGTCTCCGTGGCGGAGATGTGGATCTCGAAGGGCGCCGACTACCTGCACCTGGTGGACCTGGACGCGGCCTTCGGGAATGAGGGCAACATCCCCGTCTTCAGGAGGATCATCGAGGAGTGCGGCGTGCCCGCGGAGATAGGCGGAGGTATACGCACCACCGAGACCGTGGACGAGCTCGTGGCCGCCGGCGCGGACCGCGTCGTCGTGGGAACAAAAGCGGTCAAGGAGCCCGAGTGGCTCGCCGAGATGGCCGACCGCCACCCCGGGAGGATCGTGCTCTCGATGGACACCAAGGCCGGGCGCATCGCCATCAAGGGATGGCAGGAGTCCGCTGCCAGGACCGTGGAGGAGATGTTCGACCTCATCCGCGGCCTTCCGCTCGCCGGGGTGCTCAACACGAACGTCGACGTCGAGGGCCAGCGCAAGGGCATCGACGAGGGGCAGGCCCGCGACTTCATCTCGAAGTGCCCCTGCCCTGTCATCTCCTCGGGCGGCGTGACGACGGAGGCGGACGCCAGGATACTGGCGGACGCCGGCGCCGAGGGCGCCGTGGTCGGGCTCGCGCTGTACACGGAGGTCATCAGGCCCTGGGAGTGGGACACCCCGTGGAGGGCCTGAGATGGTGGACGTGGACGACGTCATCTCATGCTTCAGGGAGAACCGCGACCCCACGCCGGAGATACAGGCCCTGTCCGACAGTCTCAACCAGGAGTCCATCCGCATCTGCCTCGAGCTGAACACGAGGTACAACACCCCGGAGGAGATCCGGGCCATCATGTCCCGCCTCATCGGCAAGCCGGTGGGCGAGGGCTTCCGCATGTTCCCGCCGTTCCAGGCCGACTTCGCGAAGAACATCACCTTCGGGAAGGACGTGTTCGTCAACTCGGGATGCCACTTCCAGGACCAGGGCGGGATCACCATCGGCGACCGCGCTCTCATCGGGCACAACGTCGTCCTCGCGACGGCGAACCACGACATCCGCCCCGGGCACGGCCACAGGCTCACCTACGCGCCCATAACGATCGGCAACGACGCGTGGATCGGCTCCAACTCGACAATCCTCGCAGGGGTCACCATAGGCGAGTGGTCCGTCGTGGCGGCCGGAGCGGTCGTCACGAAGGACGTCCCCCCGTACACGGTCGTCGGCGGGGTACCCGCCAGGGTACTGAAGGAGATCCCGCACGACGAGCGAGAGCGACTGGACTTTCCGAAGCATTAAGTAGCCGAGCCTGCAATCACAACGGCGTTAACATGAAGATGCCCTGCGAGCTCATAGTCACGCACATCCTGCCGACCGCACGCGGAGCGCTGGCCAAGGAGCTCGTGACCAACCACGACATGACCCAGACCCAGGTCGCCAAGGTCTTCGGCGTCACCAGCGCCGCCGTGTCCCAGTACATCAAGGGCATGCGCGGAGGGAACAACCTCATCGACAAGAGCGCCTACAGGGATGACTTCTACAAGATGATCGCCGACACGGCCGACAGGATCGCCGCCGGGGCGGACGTCACCGAGTCCCTGTGCGGCATCTGCGCCTTCGTCAAGGAGACGGGACTGCTGAGGGCGCTCTACGTCTTCGAGGGGTACAGCGGCGAGCTCGGTCTGTGCTACGAGTGCCCCCGCATGAACATCGTGGCCCCCATCGTCCCCGAGGACGCCTGAACGGGCCCGCGATGTGCCAGACCCCCGGAACGGTGCTTTTCCCCTTTTCAAGGGCACGTCCGCGCACGCGCATACCTTAATTACAACCGCCCCCATATTCGACGGTTAACATGACCGCTAGGCAGTCGGAAATCGAGCGCAGCACCAGGGAGACCAAGGTGTCCGTGAAACTTGACATCGACGGGACCGGCAGGTTCCGGGTCGATTGTGACATCCAGTTCCTCAGGCACATGACCGAGACGCTGGCGAGGTACGCGTCCTTCGACCTCGAGATGACCGCGGGTGGGGACAACGACCACCACATCATCGAGGACTGCGCCATCACCCTGGGCAAGGCCCTCAGGGAAGCGCTCGGCGACGCCCCGATCGAGAGGATGGCCACCGCCGTCGTGCCCATGGATGACGCTCTTGTCATGGCGTCCCTCGACCTGGTGGACCGCCCCTACGCCGACATCGACCTGCCGGACCCGCTGTACACCCACTACCTCAGGAGCCTGGCGATGTCCGCCGGGATGACGTTGCACATCGTGGTCATCCGCGGGTTCGACGAGCACCACATCGTCGAGGCCGCCTTCAAGGCGGTCGGCAAGGCGCTCTCCCAGGCCGTCAGGGTCAGGGACGCGGAGCTCAGCACCAAGGACCGCGAGGTCATCGGGTGAGAAGATGCTGACCAAGAGGATCATACCCTGCCTGGACGTCAAGAACGGGAAGGTCGTCAAGGGGATCAACTTCAAGGGCCTCAGGGAGGTCGGCGAGCCCCCGGCGATGGCCGTGGAGTACGAGAAGCAGGGTGCCGACGAGATCACCTTCCTGGACATCACCGCCTCGCTGGAGACGAGGCAGACCATGCTCGACATCGTGTCCGAGACGGCCAGCAACCTCTTCGTGCCGCTGACCGTCGGAGGGGGCATCAGATGCCTGGACGACATGAGGGACGCGCTGAACGCCGGAGCGGACAAGGTGTCCGTGAACTCCGCGGCGGTCAAGAACCCGGAGATCATCGGCGAGTGCGCCGAGAGCTTCGGCAGGCAGTGCGTCGTGGTCGCCGTCGACGCGAAGCGCGTGGGCGACCACTGGGAGGTCTTCACCCACGGGGGGACCCGCAGCGCCGGGATCGACGCCGTCGAATGGGCCAAGAAGGCCGAGGACCTCGGAGCCGGGGAGATACTCCTCACATCCATGGACACGGACGGCGTGAAGAACGGCTACGACATCCCGCTGACATCCGCGGTGGCGGACGAGGTCAGCATACCCGTCATCGCCTCCGGCGGATGCGGCAGCGTGGAGCACATCTACGAGGTGTTCGCGCAGACCGGTGCGTCCGCGGCGCTGGCGGCATCGATTTTCCATTACAACGAGTACACCGTCGGAGAGGTCAAGCAGTACCTCAGGGACAGGGGGATCACGGTAAGATGACCGAACTCAAGTACGACGACAAGGGGCTCATCCCCGTGGTGGTCCAGGACTACGCGACCAACGAGGTCCTCATGGTGGCCTGGGCCAACGAGGAGGCAGTCAGGCTCATGAAGGAGACCGGGTACACCCACTTCTGGTCCAGGAGCCGCCAGAGGATGTGGAAGAAGGGCGAGGAGTCCGGCCACTTCCAGAGGATAAAATCCCTGCAGGCCGACTGCGACGGCGACACTCTGCTCGCCAGGGTCGAGCAGGAGGGCGGCATCGCCTGCCACCTCGGGAAGCCCTCGTGCTTCGACGAGACGATCATGGGGAGCACCGAGGAGACCATGGCCATCATCCCCGAGCTCAAGCGCGTGCTCAGGGACAGGCTGGAGAACCCCTCGGACGAGAGCTACACCTGCAAGCTCTACAACGACGAGACCAGGATGTGCAAGAAGGTCATCGAGGAGGCCGGGGAGTTCGTGCTCGCCATCAAGGACAGGGAGCAGGACGAGATGGCCTGGGAGCTGGCCGACCTGATCTACCACACCATGGTCGCCATCGAGAAGACCGGGCTTCCGATGTCGGAGGTCTACCGCAAGCTGTGGGAGAGGGCGCAATGAGGGCCGACCTGCACACCCACACCGTCTTCAGCGACGGCGAGCTCATACCGGCGGAGCTGGTCCGCAGGGCCATGGTCCTCGGTCACGACGTCATCGCCATAACAGACCACGTGGACATGACCAACGTGGAGTTCGTCGCCTCCAACGTGGCGAAGGCGGTGGAGCTCATGGAGGACTACATCCGCGTGATCCCCGGCGTGGAGATCACCCACGTGCCCCCGTCCAAGATCGACAGGGTCGCCAAGCTCGCGAGGAAGTACGGCGCCGAGTGGATCGTCGTCCACGGGGAGACCGTCACCGAGCCCGTGGCGCCGGGAACCAACCGCGCGTCCGCGGAGAACCCGGAGATCGACGTTCTCGCCCACCCGGGCTTCATCACCGTCGAGGAGGCGCAGCTTGCCAAGGACAACGGCGTCGTGCTCGAGGTGACCGGCCGCATGGGCCACAACATCACCAACGGCCATGTCGTGAACGTGGCGAGGCAGGTCGGCGCGGACATGGTCATCGACTCCGACACCCACGCCCCGGAGAACCTGATGGACGAAGCTGCGGCGCTCACCGTGGCCCTCGGCGCCGGGATGACCGAGGCGGAGGCCGAGAGGGCCCTGCACGTCACCCCCTATGAGGCCATCAGGCGCATCGCCTGAATGAAACGTTACAAGGGGGCCGTCCGACGGCCCCCATCCCCTTTATATCCAGGACGCTTAGCCCCGTCCCGATGCCCAAGATAGCGATAATCGGAGGGACGGGGATATACAACCCCGACAAGTTCGAGCTCCAGGAGGAGGTGTTCCCGGACACCCCCTACGGAAAGCCCTCGGACCCCATCCTCATCGGCAAGATCAACGGCGTGGAGGTCGCCTTCCTCTACCGCCACGGCAAGCAGCACCAGCACCCCCCGTCCGCGGTCCCGTACAGGGCCAACATGTGGGCGCTGAAGGAGCTCGGGTGCAAGTACGTGATCTCCGCCTGCGCGGTCGGCTCCCTCCAGGAGGACTACGCCCCCGGGGACCTCGTGATCGCCGACCAGTTCATCGACTTCACCAAGAGGCGCGACTACACCTACTTCGACGACAGGACCGTCCACATCTCCATCCCCGACCCGTTCTGCCCCCACCTCAACTCCATCTTCGAGGGAGTGGCCAAGGACATGGGGATCAGGTACCACATGGGAGGGACGTACCTCTGCATCGAGGGGCCCAGGTTCTCCACCAGGGCCGAGAGCAACATGTTCAGGCACTTCGCCGACATCATCGGCATGACCGTGGTTCCCGAGTGCCAGCTGGCCAGGGAGCTGGGCATGTGCTACTGCAGCCTCGCCACCATCACCGACTACGACATGTGGAAGGACGAGCCCGTGGACATCGCGATGGTCGAGAGGACCATGGCGGAGTGCCTCGACAGGGTCCTGAACCTGCTCGAGATCGGGCTGCCCAAGGTCAAGGACTCCTGCAGGGAGTGCGTCCAGGCCGCCAAGGGATGCGGGGCCCTCTGAGCCCCCTCCCTCCCCCAAACGCCTTAACCCTTCTATTCCCCCGGGAACCGGGGGCGCATGTAAGAAGTACATCCCGCGCGATACGGGAGACCCATGGTGAAGAAAACCAAGGGCCAGGAGCTGGCCGGGAAGATCCTCACGGACCGCAAGAGCCTTGTGGACAAGCCCTCCGCGGAGGACATGGCCAAGGCCGACGAGTTCTGCGTCGGGTACAAGGCGTTCCTGAACAACAAGACCGAGCGCGAGGTGGTGGACTACGTCCTGCCGATACTCGCCGAACACGGCTACAAGGAGTACAAGCGCGGGACCAAGTACCGCGCCGGCTCCAAGTTCTACAAGGTCAACCGCGGGAAGACCATCCTGATGTGCACCAAGGGGAGGAGGCCGGTCGCCGAGGGCGTCCGCGTCTCCGTCGCCCACATCGACAGCCCCAGGCTGGACTTCAAGCCCCACCCCCTCTTCGAGGACGCGTCCATGGCCTACTTCAAGACCCACTACTACGGCGGGATCAAGAAGTACCAGTGGACCACCATCCCGCTCTCGGTCCGCGGAGTCGTGTACACAAAGAAGGGCGAGAAGGTCACCGTCAAGATCGGCGAGGGCGAGGACGAGCCCGCCCTGCTCATCACCGACCTGCTGCCCCACCTGGCGCAGACGCAGATGAGGAAGACCGCCGGCGAGGTCGTGGAGGGCGAGCAGCTCAACCTCCTGATCGGCTCCATACCCTACGACGACGAGAAGGTCAAGGACAGGGTCAAGCTCGCCGTGATGAAGATCCTCAACGACAAATACGGGATAACCGAGGACGACTTCGAGACCGCCGAGCTCTGCGCGGTGCCCGCGTTCATCCCCAGGGACATGGGGCTGGACCGCTCCATGATCGCCGCGTACGGCCAGGACGACAGCTCCTGCGCCTACGCCGAGTTCATGGCCGAGCTGGACACCAAGAGCCCCGAGTACACCACAGTGACCATCTTCGCCGACAAGGAGGAGACGGGGTCCGACGGCGTGACGGGCATGAGGTCCTTCTTCTTCAGGGACTTCCTCGAGGACCTGGCCCAGGACGAGGGATGCGAGGTCAGGGACGTGCTCAGGCACTCCGTGTGCCTCTCGTGCGACGTCAGCGCCGGCCTGGACCCCGCGTGGCCCGAGGTCATGGAGAGGAACAACTGCTGCTTCATGAACCGCGGACCCTGCCTCGCCAAGTACGACGGCTCCAGGGGCAAGTACAGCACCAACGACGCCTCCGCCGAGATGATGAACTACGTCATCTCCATCTTCCGGGACGCCGGGGTCAGCTGGCAGATCGGCGAGCTCGGGAAGATCGACCAGGGAGGCGGCGGGACCATCGCGTCCGAGATCTCCGTCCACAGCATCGACACCGTGGACATCGGAGTGCCCGTGCTGTCCATGCACGCCCCGATCGAGGTCACCTGCAAGGCCGACGTCTACATGCTGTACAAGGCGGTCCGCGCCGTCTACGACAGCAAGAGGCCCAAGGACTTCTGATAAAACTCCAAAGAGGGGGAATATCCCCCTCATCCTTCTGAACCGTTCCGCGATCGCTCCAACCGGATGATCTCGGTGCGGCAGGCCGCGACCTTCCTGAAGAACGCCATCCCGATGAGCACCACGCGTCCGCTCATCCCCATGTAGTACTTCCTGTCGTGGATCTGCTGAAGCGCCTCGTCGAGCGTCCCGTCCATGGATGCCTCGGACGGGGACACCTTGAGCTCCATGATTATCGGGACGACGCCTGCCGACCTGGGGATCATGATGATGTCCACCCTGCCGTTACCGTACTCGCGCTACGCTTTGATGTCATACCTCGAGATCTGTCCGTGAAGCATTGTGAGGACAATCAATTCGAACGAACGCTCGTCCTCCAGTTCCTCGTAGTAGCTGGAATCCTCCAGGACGCACTGGACAGCGGATGCTATGGAATCGGCATCGCCCTCGGCAACGGCCCTGTTGAACCTCTCGAAGATGGTGTCCGGGATCGCCACGGCCTCGTCGAGCATACGCTCCAGGATGCCGCGGACCTCCTTGTTGGGGATGGATATGGTGTACTCGTCGCCTGCGGGCTCCGTGCGGCAGTAGCCTGAGAGGACCATGAGCGTGTATAGGTTCTCGGCCTTGGAGAGCCGAAGATCCCCGTACGTCATGGAATCTCTAAGAGTAACAGTCTCCGGGGAGCCCCCGAACAGAGTCGTCGCGATGCCCAGACCTCTGAGGTCCATGTGCCCGAACATCCACACCAGTGGCTTGATGCCGCCGGTATCGGCCCAGTAGCTCCCAGGAATGAATCCCTTGGACACGTACGTCATCACGCTGTACGGATTGTACACGTCCACATTCCCAAAGCGGTATCCGTCATACCATTCCATGACCTCGCCCAGCTTGTCCCCGTGGCCGTAGTAGTCCAGGATGCTCCTTACCTCGGCCTCCGTGAACCCGAACCTCTCGCCCGACATCGTGGACAGGACGCTGTCCACGCTGATGTTGTTGAGGCCCGAGAACATCCCCGCCTTGGCGAGCTGCATGACGCCTGTGACGTACGCCATCTGCAGGCTGTCGTTCCCCTTGAGCGTGGCCGAAAGGAGGCTTCCCATGAATCTGATGATGTCTCCCTGCAGTTGTGTGTCGAACGAATCCGTCACCGCACGGTCGTACTCATCAATCAGCACGACAACCCTGGAACCGTGATGCCTGTACAGCATCTCGCTAAGGAGCTTCACGGAATCGGACAGGTCTTCCTCGGGCATGTCCCTCGTCGCGAGCTCCTCGAATATCCGGCGCTCGTCGGACAGGAGATCCCCCTCGAGCAGATACCTATGAACCTTGTACGCCCTCAGGATCTCCTTGCGAACCTTGTTGAGGAACATCCCGTAGGTCGAAGCCGTCGTGTTCTGAAGATCCAGATGAATGACCGGAAATGCGTTCCTGTATCCGTCGTATTCCGGATACTCGGATATCTCCAGACCCTCGAACCATGTGTTCCCCTTGTACTCCACATTGAAGAACGCGTTTAGCATCGATATGTTGGTGGTCTTTCCGAAGCGACGCGGACGAACATACAGGTAAATCCCGCCGTCATCCCTGTCCAGGATGTCCTTTACCAGGAGGGTCTTGTCGACGTAGTACTTGCCGCCATCGCGCATGCGACCGAACGACATACCGCCTGTGTTCACCACCAGCCTCGCCATGATTCGGAGTAACAATTGCGGGATGATAAATGTAGTGTGCTGGGGTTCCACTGCCCCTGACTCGCAGCTTCCTCCCGCAGTAGCGGCAGAACTCGGCGCCCTCTTCCGTGGGCGCCCCGCACTCCGGGCAGTACCTCGCGTCCCACCCGTGCTCGTAGCTGTCCTCTGGCCGGTCGGTGCCCCTGCCGAAAAGCGGGAACACGAACGGTATGAACAGGAACAGGAACGGGAAGTGGAACGCGCCTGTGTACCATCCGAGTGCCCTCGCAGCCAGCGTGAACAGGGAAATCGCCAGCAGTATGATGAACACCGCGAGCGCCAGCTTCCTTCCCTTCCCGCGATCCATCGCAGGCGCCTCCCGCAGACGCCGCAGACCCTGTCCCCGGGGTTGATGGGCGCTCCGCAGTAGGTGCAGTATCCGAACCCGTTGCCCACGTCAGCGGGCGGGTCCATGAACGGGGATCCCTCCCTCCTCTCGGGCTCGGGGGCCTTCGCCTTGGGCTCCGTGGTCAGGAGGACTAGTCCCCCGGCCATGAGGCCCAGCCAGACGAAGATGGCCATCGCGAAGAGCGGCGACCACAGGACCATGCCCACAACCATGAGTATGAAGCTGACGGCCGCCAGCACGATCATGACGGCTCCCAGTGCCTTCCTGCCCTTCGGTGTCATCGCAGCCTCTTCCCGCAGACCTTGCAGAACGAATGGCCCTCCTCGACGGGGGCGCCGCAGTACTGGCAGTAGCCCGAATAGCTCACGCCCTCCTCCCTCCTGTGTCCGGAGGGCTCCTGGCCGTAGCCGTCGTAGCCGCCGGGCGGGGGGCCCTGGGGCGGGACTCCGGCGTCGGATCCGCCGCGGAGCGTCACGACGAGCCTGTACACCCCGAGGACGATGAAGAGCAGTCCGAAGAGCGAGAACAGGGACGCGAAGGAGAACGGCATGGAAGCCGTCATCGACATCCAGACGATCCCGAAGAGGATCAGGAACACGCTGTTGAAGACCCCCATCCCCCTGCTCCCTGCCGGTCCGTTCATGGTAACGCTACCCCATCTCCGACATCGTAGATAAGAAGGTCGCCGTCAGTCCTCCAGGAACCAGTCCACAGCGCGGACGACCCTGACGCCCTCCGGGGCCTCCGGCAGATCGGGATCCATGGTGATCAGTGTCATACTTGTTCCCGGTTCCATATCCTCGAACGCGGCCAGCTCGCGTTTCAGGGTCGACGGGTCGGACACGCTGTACGCCACCTGGATGAACTCAGGCTCCCCCTCCTCGTCCCATGCGGTGAAATCCACCTCGCGCGACCTGAACGACCCGACGGAGACCTCGTACCCCCTGCGTACCAGTTCGATGTACACGGCCGCCTCCAGTATCGCCGCTATGTTCTGCTCGAACTTCTTGAGCCTGACATTGCGGAGCCCCGTGTCCACGGGATAGAACTTGGCCTTCGTGCTCAGATGCTTCCTTCCCACGATGTCGTAGCTGTCCGTCCTGTAGAACAGGTAGCTGCCGCAGAGCTCCCCCAGGTAGCGCTCGGTCGTCCTCGGATCCCTTATGAACGAACCACTGGTTATCGTCGCGGTGGAGACCAGGCATCCCGTGCTGGACATCATGAATCTGGTGATGTTGTCCAGGATCCCCTGTTCCAGCTCCACCCGGGACCTGATGTCCTCGTTGACGACGGAATCGTACACGGCCTTGAGGATGGCGGTGTTCTTCCGCGGCAGGTCGTTCAGGTTGATGATCGGCATCCCGCCCCACTTCAGATACTGCTCCAGCCTCTGGGTGTACCCGTTCTCCCTGTCTATCGGGTATCTGTAGACGAACTCCCTGAAGGACAGGGGGAGCACATGGATCTCCACATAGCGCCCCGTGATGTGAGTCGCCAGGTCGGACGAGGTCATCTGCGAGTTTGAACCGGTCACGTACACATTGGCCTTGAAACGCACCCTGGCCGTCTCCACCGCCCTTTCCCATCCCGGGACCAGCTGCACCTCGTCGATCAGGACGTATGCGCCGTCTCCGCGGATGGATTCCGCGATGGTCTCGTACAGCATGCGCTCGGTGTCGATCACGTACCTCTCATCGTCCAGGTCGAGATAGACGATGTCCCTGTCGTCCACCCCGTCGTCGACGAGGGCCTGCCGGAACTGCCTCATGAGCTCCGACTTGCCGCTCCTGCGGACGCCCGTTATCACCT
>JAUNYA010000022.1:12310-19517 GCA_030539565.1 Thermoplasmata archaeon
ACCTTGATGAGATCCGCGTTGGTCCTGAAGCTGTGCATCTGCTCCAGGTATCTGGTACGAGGGACTATGCGGTCCTCCATACTTGTTGATACGCATTTGTGTATTTGTATGTTGTGTTTTTATGGATTTCAATCCAATAAAATCATGTATTCAAATCCATAAATAATTGGATTCAAATCCAAAATATATGCTGAACCACGGATACGGAACCCAAGGATAATGTCCCATGGACCGATTCGTCCGCTCATGGATGCCAGCGAACTGAGGGCGAGAGCGGATTCCGTGCGCGACAGCGACCCCGCGGAGGCGGCCAGGCTGTACGCCGAAGCCTCGGACCTCGGGAGCGCGGGCGCGTCGTCGTCGCTCGGCTACATGCACATGGTCGGGGAGGGCGTTCCCCGGGATCCGGAGAAGGCGTCGCTCTACCTGCGCAGGGGAGCCGACGGAGGCGACCTGAAGGCCATGTGCAACCTAGGGAACCTCATCATCGAAGAAAACCCAGTTGAGGCCCTGGGCCTTTTCGAGAAAGCTGCGGAACATGGCAGCGTGTCCGGTATGAGGAACGCGGCCACGGTGCTGCGCACCGGCGCCGGCGTACCCGCCGACCCGGAGAGGGCCGTCATGTGGCTTTCCAAGGCGGCGGAGACCGATGTCGCCTCGATGGCGGTCCTCGCACACATCCTCAGGACCGGCGAGGGCGTACCCGCCGACAAGCCCCGCGCGGCGGAGCTCTACAGGAGGGCCGCCGAGGCCGGGGACGCGGATTCGATGTACGACCTGGCGATGATGCTCGACGCCGGCGACGGGATCCCCATGGACCGCGCCGAAGCGGAGAGATGGTTCCGCTCGTCCGCGGAGCTGGGGGACAACGACGCCCGCCTGTGCCTCGGAGGGATCCTCTACGAGAGATCCGAGTTCGCCGAGGCCGAGTCCGTCTTCACCGACGCGGCCCTGGACGGCGACGTCAAGGGGATGTACAACCTGGCGCTGATGTACGCCGAGGGGGTCCTCGGCGAGAGGGACATGGGGAAGGCCGAGGAGTGGCTGGAGTCCGCCTCCGAGGCGGGATTCGCGTACGCCCAGACCATGCTCGGAACCATCTATCTGGACAGGAACGACGTCGACGGCGCCGTTTATCTTCTGAGGAAGGCCGCGGACCAGAACGAGCCGACGGCGATGTACAACCTCGGAGCGCTCGCGCTCTCCGGGAGGGTGAGGATGGACGACCATGAGGCCGTCGGATTCCTGATACGCGCCGCGGAGCAGGGCGTCGAGGAGGCCAGGGAGCTCCTTGTGAGGCTCTCGGGCCAGGGGATGCTCTGAATCACCAGTCCAGCAGCTCGGACAGGCTCTCGATCTCGTAGGTGCAGGGGATCCCGTCCACGCTGAGCTCGTTGTGCCTGTTGACGATGGCGCAGTCCACCCCGAACGCCTGAGACGCGAGGGAGTCGTTGGGGCTGTCGCCGATGTAGAGCGTCCTGTCCTTCGGGACGTCGAACGCCGAGAACGCCAGCGCGATCGGGTCGGGCTCCGGCTTGTGGAGCTCGGTCTCGTCCCATCCGACTATCGTCTCCGGGATGTCGTCCATGCCGCGGTCGGACAGCAGGGTCTCGATCTTGTAGCGCTTCTTCCCCGACGCTATCCCCACGTGCTTCCCGCGTGCCTTGAGCCCCCTCAGGGTGGACTCGGCTTCCGGGAAAGGGACCGCGCCGCGGTACGCGTCCGAGTTCACCACGCTGTAGAACCTGCGGCAGAACTCGTCGTAGGCGTTCGGATCGTTGGAGTACCTCTCGAACACCTGGTCGATGTTCATGCCAAGGTACTTGGTGAACTGCGACGGCTCGTACTCGATCCCTATCGCGGGGAGGGCGCAGCTGAGTATCGCGTCGATCCCCTGGCGGGTGTCGAACAGGGTGTTGTCGAAGTCGAAGATGTAGAGGTCGTACTCCCTCATTTGGTCCCCACGTAGATGTTGACGGCGCCGAAGCTCTTCACGTAGAACTTGGCGTCCTCGAACCCGGCCTTCCTGAAGATGGCGACCATGTCCTCGCCGTAGGGGAAGCCCTCGATCGACGAGGTGAGCCAGTCGTAGGCGGGCTGCTTCCCGTCGATGGACTTGCCCTTGTCGTACTTGCGGCCCTTCTTCTTGATGCGGCGCATGTAGATGTCGTAGAAGTAGCGGACGACCTTGTTGTCGGGCTTGGACAGTTCGGCTACGACGACCCTGCCCCCGGGGACGAGCACCCTGTGCATCTCGCTGACGGCCTGCTGGATGTCCGTGACGTTGCGGAGCATGTATCCCGAGGTCACAAGGGAGAACGAGTCGTCGGGGAACTCCAGGGCGAGCGCGTCGCCCACCCTCCAGTCGATCTTCGAGGGGAGGTCCTTCTCGGCCTCCTTCCTCTCGGCGAGCTCCAGCATCCTGGGGGTGATGTCCACTCCCGTGACCCTGCCGTCGGGCCCGGCGGTCTGCGCCACGTGGAACGCGATCTCCCCGGTGCCGGTGCCCACGTCGAGGCACTTCTTGCCGGAGATGTCCCCCGCCTTCCTCATCATGAACCTGTGCCAGCCCTGCACCATGTGCATGGACATGATCTCGTTCATCTCGTCGTAGTAGTCCGCGATCTCGGTGAACACGTCCTTGACGTACTCCTCCTTGCCCTCGAACTGGACGCCTTTCTTGAGCTCGTCTTCGGCCATATCAGAGCACCCCGATTGCGTAGTCGGCTATATACCCGATTACCAGGAGGACCCCGAAATGCCAGTTCATCCTGAACGCCAGGGGCACCAGCATGAAGGACGCGTGCTTGTCCGTCGGCGCCTGCTTCGAGTTCCTGTACAGCACCAGCATGTCGTACAGCGCCAGGAACGCCAGGGCGCAGGGCCAGGGGGCGAATCCGAAGACGATCAGAACCACCAGGATCGGGTAGGCCACGGCGTTCTCGAACAGGTACAGTTTCATGGCGCTCTCGTAGGACATCCTGCCGCAGAGCGTGCCGGCGCCGGCCTTCTTGTCCTCGTGGTAGTCGCGTGTCTCGTTCCCGCACAGCACCGCCGTGATCATGAACGCGTTGGGGAGGCTCAGCAGGAGCACCTCCCAGGAGAACGGCTCGGCCAGGACGCAGTACGTCCCCAGGGGCATCAGGATGCCCATCATCAGGAACACGGTGGCCTGCCCCATGCCCAGGTACTTGTAGGACAGCCCGGTGGTGTACATCCCGGCTCCGGCGACTCCCAGCAGCCCGTACACCAGGATCTCCCAGCCGCTGTACCATATGAACACCAGGCCGAGCAGGCAGCACACGCCGAGGCAGACCATGCCTGCCATCTTGACGTGCCTCGGCTCCAGGACGCCGGTGACCAGCTCCGGGGAGCGGGTCTCGTTCTCGACGGTGTCCGTCCCGCGCTTGTAGTCCCCGTACGTGTTGAGAAGGTTCGCGGCGGACTGTATGAGGCAGCCGGCGATCACGATGAGTATGAACATCACCCATCCGAGCAGGTCGAACGGCTCGTGCGCGTAGGCGACGGCCCCTCCTATCAGGACGGGGACGACGGCGCCGTGGAGGGTCCACGGCCTGAACGCGTTCCACCATCCGGCCTTCACCGGCTTGACGTCTGGCATGGGACGGGCAACCGCATACTCGGTTTAAATTGTAACTGATTTCGTGCCAACCATTAAGGACTCCATGCCGTAGACACGGCTCATGAAGGCCAAGGACCTGCTCATGAGCAGCGCGTTCATGCTCTCGCTGTCGCTCATCGTCTCGCTTCTGACCAACTTCGCGGGGGTGTTCCCGGACCAGGTGTTCACGAGCTCCGTCAGGTCCAACCTGACCGTGCTGATCCTCGCGATAATGATGACCCTGTCCCTCTCCAGGTACTCGTTCAAGAACCTGGGGCCCAAAGGCAACATGAAGTCCATCGCCAGGGCCATCTTCATGGGGCTCATCCTCTCGTCGATCATCCCCCTCATCGGGTACTTCCTCCTCAAGGACACCACCTGGAGCACAGAGGCGGCCGGTCTCGTGTTCATCGCCGCCACCCCGTTCGCCGCGTCCGTAGCACCGCTCACGTACATCCTGAGGGGGGACATGGAGCACGCCGCCAGGGGAACCATCTACGTCTACGTGGCGGCGCTCCTCTGGATCCCGTTCGTCATCTGGCTGTGCCTCGGCGAGTCCGTCAGCATGAGCAGCGTGGCGCTGACCGTCGTGGAGATCATCGGGGTCCCGCTCGTCGTGTCCAGGCTGCTCACGAAGCTGAACATCTCCCGCGAGTTCATGTCCATCTTCCTGAACTGCTGCATATTCTTCCTGGTGTGGCTGTCCGTCAGCTCCACGTCCTTCCCCTCGAACGCCTGGATCCTCCTGGCGTTCATCGTGATCGCGGCGCTCAGGACGTTCTTCCTCGGCAACATGGTCGAGGTCGTCGAGAAGAGGGCCGGGATCCCCTGGGGCCAGAGGGTCGCGGACATCCTCATGACCTCCTACAAGAACAAGGGGATCGCCATCGCCATGTGCATGGCCGTCATGGCCCCGCTGGGCCTGGCGTCCACCGCCATGGTCGCCATCGCCACCTCGATCATCATCGAGATCTGCTGGGTGATCTTCATGGACTCCGTCCTGTTCAGCAGGAAGAGGATGGAGAGGGAGCTGGCCGCCGATGGGCAGGCCGTATCCGCAGAGTAAACACGTTAAAGGGTAGCCGGGGAGGGTGGCCAGACCCCCTCCCGGCGCCCATCGCCTTTATGTACCGATTCGGATACCATTCCGATGGATCTCATTCTCAGGAAGTGCGAACCCGCCGACCTCCCCGCGGTCACCGCCATCTGGAACCGCGTCGTGATGGACGGCATGGCCTTCCCGCAGATCGACCCCGTGGCCGACGACGAGGCCGAGGAGTTCTTCGGCTCGTTCTCGTACGTCGGCGTCGCCGAGTGCGGCGAGAGGATCGTCGGCATGTTCGAGGTCCGCCCCAACAACGTCGGCAGGTGCGGGCACATCGGGAACGCCAGCTACGCGGTGGACCCGGACTTCCGCGGGAAGCACGTCGGGACGGAGCTCGTGAAGGAGTCCCTGGTCCAGGCGAAGCGTCTGGGCTTCAGGATCATGCAGTTCAACGCCGTCGTGAAGGAGAACGTCAACGCGATACACGTCTACGAGGGGCTCGGGTTCCACAGGGTCGGGGAGATCCCCGGCGGGTTCAGGAGCATCGACGGGACGTACAGGAGCATCTATGTCTACTACCGCGAACTCCGACGGCCGCTGGGGCCGCATCATGATCCGGTCCTTCCTGGCCGGGATGGCCATATCGATAGGATGCTGCGTCTACCTGTCCTGCGACGTGAAATGGGTCGGCGCGATCCTGTTCTCTGTCGGCCTGCTCACGGTCGTGGCCTTCGGCCTGGACCTGTACACCGGCAAGGTCGGGTACATCGTGGAGAACCCTCCCGCGTTCGTCCTGGACGTGCTGCTCATCATCGTCGGGAACTTCATAGGGTGCCTGTTCGTGGGCCTGATGATGCCCTACGACGCGGCGGGACCCCTGGTGGACGCCAAGCTGGACGTCGAGTGGTACAGGGTCGTCTTCAAGGGCCTCATGTGCGGCATCCTGATGTTCATAGCCGTGGACTTCTACAAGCAGCGCAAGAGCTTCCTGGCGATCTTCTTCTGCGTCCCCGTGTTCATCCTCGCGGGGTTCGAGCACTCGATCGCCGACATGTTCTACTTCTGCTCAGCCGGCGTGTACACGCTGGACGCGCTGGTGTTCATCGTCCTGGTGATAATCGGCAACGCCATCGGAGGGATGCTCATCCCGTTCTGCAGGAGGTACATGTACGAGCCTCCGGCGGAAACGGCGTGATACCTCTCAGTCCCTCAGGCAGGCCAGCGGGATCACGTGGACCCCGTCCGGGCGGGTGTATGCATCACCGGTCGGGACCACGACCGCCAGGAAGGACGGCTTGCCCATGCACTTCGTGTCTATCCTGTCACGGACCCTTTGAAGACCCTTTGCGGCGTCATCTATCCAGGACTCCCCCAGCTTAGCCTCGAAGAGCGCCCATCTGCCGTCGTTGAGATGTACCACCGCATCAGCCTCCGCCCCGTCGGAATCACGGTAGTGATAGACCTCGCCGCCGATGGCTCTGACGTATGCCCTCAGATCTCTGACCACGAGGGATTCGAACAGGAGACCGAAAGTGGCGGGATCGTCCATCAGCCCCTGCACTGTGGCGGTGAGGAAGTACGCAGAAACAGCGGGATCGCAGAAATGGACGGTCGGTGCCGTGCGTATCGCCGCCTTTGAGCGGAGGTTCGGATTCCATGCCTGCATGTCCTCCAGCAGATGGATTCCACGGAGGGCGTGGAGATACTCGTTGACAGTGTTCTCTGACACCTTCGCCCCGTCGGTCGATACATCCCCCACAATCCCTTTGTTGGATAGCGGGGCAGAGGTGCTTCTGGACAGGGACCTCAGGACCGCCCTGACCTTGTCCGCGTTGCGCCTCTTACCACCGAATCCCGACATCTCCGCGTTGACGACCCCCTCGCAATAACCTTCCAGGATCAGTATGGCGTCTTCCTCCTTCATACCCAGCGATTCCGGCCATCCCCCGCGGATTATGAGCGCGGCGACCTGCTGCAGTGTGACATCGGACGTCTCCAGGCCTATGGCCTCTCCATCGAAGAGCCTCCTTAGCGACACGGAACCGGACGAGTCCCCTGATTCGAAAAGGGACATCGTCCCCATCCTAAGCGTGAATATGCGCCCGGTACCAGTATGCCTCGTGCCCTCGCCCGTGGCACTGCTGGATCCCGTCAGGATGTACAGGCCTTTCTCCGAACGCTCATCGACACTGACGCGAACCGCGTCCCATAGCTGGGGGACCTCCTGCCACTCGTCGATAAGACGTGGATTGTCTCCCTTGAGGACCTCTGACGGCATGAGTTTGGCCCTGTTGCGGTTCCTTGCCCCGTAGTTCGGATCTTGCATGCTGATGGAGCTCTTGGCCAGACGCGCCGCAGTTGTCGTCTTGCCGCACCATTTGGGTCCGACGAGATAGACCGCACCGAATACTCTAAGACAATGCTCGAGCTTCGAGTCCACCAGCCTGGGCCTGTAATCCGTCATGATTATGGGGATAAGAGTCTGGATAAATAATTTTGAGGTTTTTGAGGAGAAATAATTGAGGTTTTTGTGGAATTAT
>JAUNYA010000105.1 GCA_030539565.1 Thermoplasmata archaeon
TGTACTGCTTCTTCAGGAACTCGGCCTCCATGGACTTGTCGTACCTGGCGGACGTCCCGGTCTCGATGGCGTCGCAGGCGTAGAGGATGCCCTCGCCGGTCTCGGACGACATCCTCTGGATGTCCGCGTTGGGGTTGATCTCCCTGATGACCTTCTCGGTCAGGGCGATGCCCTCGGGCGTGGCGGCGTCCACCTTGTTGATGAAGCAGATGTCCGCCTCCCTGATCTGTGTCTCCACCAGCCTCTTGACGGCCTTGATGAGGGTCTCGATGCGCGTCGAGTCCACGAGCGTGATGACCGGGGCGTGCTCGATGACCACCTCTGTCTTGGCCTCGGAGTACTCCGCGGCCCTCTTGAGCCCCCAGGGGATGGCGACGCCGGACGGCTCGACGATGACTATGTCGGGGTCGAAGGAGTCGTGCAGCTTCGCGAGCGTCTCTGCGAAGGTTCCGGCGATCTGGCAGCAGATGCATCCGCCGGAGATCTCCTTGGCCTTCAGCCCGTGGGCCTCGATGAACCTGGCGTCCACGCTGATGTCGCCGACGTCGTTGACGACTATGGCGACCTTGTGCTTTCTCTTCACGAGCTCATCGACGATGAGCATGAGGGCGGTGGTCTTGCCACTGCCCAGGAATCCTGCTATCTGGGCTATCTTCATGGCTAACACTATAAAAGAAACCGGGTTCAAGCTATATCAACCTGAGTATGCCCGTTTAGGTATCTGGCTATGCATGAAGATGGATGTATTCTCCGGACACATCGGACGGCGTTGAAAATCACTCGATCTGAGAGGACACGAGGTCCTCTACGATGTCGAGGAACTCCTCCTTCTTCTCCGGCGGGATGGTGGCCCCGGCGGCCACCGTGTGGCCCCCTCCGAACCCCCCTACGATCTCCGCGGCGGTCTTCATGACCTCCGACAGGTTCAGCCCGCGGTCGACAAGGTCGCGGTTGGCGCGCGCCGACACCTTGACGCCGTCGTCCGAGTCGGCGAACGCTATGATCGGGATGTTGCGCCTGCAGTCCGAGGACGAGAGCATCATGCCCGCGACTATCCCGACGACCGTCTCCCTGACCTCGGATCCCGCGTCGAACCACTGGATGAAGCGGCGCTCCCTGAGCAGGTGGTTGTCGCGGATGTACGAGAGGGCGGTCGAGATGTGCTTCCTGTGCTCCGCCCTGTTCTCCTCGGCGACCTTCAAGGCGCCGACGTCGCCGCGGCAGACCCTAAGCCCGGTGGGCGCGTCGTCGTAGCGGCCGCACGAGTTGAGGACGGTGGCGAACTCCTTGGCGTCGCTCATGCCGGTGCCCTTCTCGTAGCGGGTGATGCGGTACATCTCGCCGACCGCCTTGTCGGCGTCCGGACCGAGCCTCTCCAGGATCGCGTCGACCGCGCGGTCGTGCTCCTCCCTCGACAGGTCGGACCATGACCTCCATCTCCCGCCGGACTTCGCCTGGATCCCCAGGGAGTCCAGCAGCTCGTAGCATCCCTTCGGGTTGTCGCTGATCCCGGGGATGGACGGGTCGGACGCGTACTGGAGGTACTGGTTCACCGGGCGGGTGTCCCTGCCGTAGAACCTGAGGTCCTCCTCCACTACCAGGTCGCCGTTCGCCACGGCGTCGCCGACGATGGCGGCGTTGGGACCCACGAGCCTCTGGTTGGACGAATCCTGGAAGTCGCCCACCGCGCCGACCACGGCGAGGTACGCCAGGTCGACGTTGGCGGGGTCGATCTCCTTCGAAAGCAGATATGTCATGCCGGCGCCGCAGACCTCGTACGAACCGTCGATGCCGTATGTGTGGGGGTTCAGGTGCTGGACCCCTCCGAAGCTGTCGAGGATGGTCTGCCTCCCGCGCCATCTGGGGTCGGGCACGTGGTGGTCGGTGATCACCAGGCCGTACCTGTCGAACTCGGACAGGTACCCGCTGCCGAGGTCGCAGATCCACACGACGTCCTCCGGGCTGGAGTTGACGCTGGCTACCACCTCGTCCGTGATCTTCTTCTCGAATCCGACGGTATGCTCCTTGCCGAGGCGCTCGAGCGTGATGTCGGCGATCGCGCCGGCGGAGATCCCGTCGGCGTCGATGTGGGTGACGACCCTGACGGTCTTCGCGTCACGGATCACCCTCGCGGCGGCGGCCAGGTCCCTGGCCATCCTGCGGGGGTCACCAGCGGAAGCCGGCATGCTCCCTCACGAGCCTCTCGTAGATAGTGTCCGCTATCGTCTCCAGGTTGACCGTGTCGGCGCGGTTGTACTCGGTGAGGATGTCCAGGGCGTCCCTGTCGCCGTGCCTGGACCACTGCTTCCACAGCCTGACGGCATCGGCGCCGCTCATGCCGTCGATGTCCTCCTCCCTCGTGATCCCCAGGTCGATCTCCAGCGGCTTGAGCCCGCCGCGGTACCCGACCTTCCTGGACGCGAAGCGCAGGTCGTACTGGGGGAAGTCGAAGTCGACCTCCGGGAAGCTGTTCCTCAGGACCGGCACGTCGAAGCAGCTGCCGTTGAAGGTGACGAGGATGTCCGTGCCCTCCAGCGCATCCGCCAGCGCGTCGGGGGTGAGGTCGATCCCCTCGGTGAGCGTGACCGTCTCCTTTTTGGAATGGACGGTGACAAGCGTGACCAGGGCGTCCCTGCTGAGGCCGTCTGTCTCGATGTCCAGGTACTTCGCGCCGTCCCTGAAGTCGCCGAACATCCTCCAGTGCTCGCCCTTCGGGATCATGTCGGCGAGGGCGCCGCACTCGCGCTCGTCCAGCAGCCCCGAGGCCTGCTCCAGCAGGACGTCGGCGTGGCTCTTGGCGTCCGGCCTCATCGAGCAGACGCAGTCGGCGGAGATGAAGTCGTCCCAGGTCCGGACCCCGGACTCCCAGATGACCCTCTCCTTCTTGGCGCCCACCGAGGGCAGGAGGACGAACGTGTTGCGTATCACGGAGGGTCATGCGCGCGGCCGAATTAAACAGTGCGCCCTTCATCCGCTGAACGGCCTCGGACGCCCGGCGGCGGTGACGGTGAGCTCGACGCTGATGAGGCTCCTCATGCCCGTGTCGCCGTACTCGAACTCGCTGTCCCTGCGGTCCACGGTGACGGTGATGTCCTCCGCCCCGCTGTCCTTGACCGCCTTCGTCGCCGCGATCCGGGCCATGGCCTCCGAAGCCTCGATGGCCTCGTCCAGCGTCCTGTAGTCGAACTTGCCGAGCTTCGAGAACGCCTGGAACCCCTCCTCGGTGCCGATGCTCTCCGGCCTGATCAGCACGGGGATCGACTCGGATATCGACGATGACACGGCTCCGATGGCATTCCCCACGTCCGAGTCCGGGGAGATGAACACCTCCGTCCCGAACGTCTCGCCGACCCAGGGTATGTAGACGCTCACGGGCGCGCCGATCCCGATGATCGGCTTGCCGACCCTGATGGAGCAGGAGAAGTCCCTCCCCGGCTTCCCGGATATGGACTTCGCCAGCAGGTCCTCGCCCGCGGTCCCGAGGGCGCACGAGCCGGTCTCCTCGGACATGAGCTCCCTCATGAGCTCGGTGCACAGCTTGACCCTGA
>JAUNYA010000106.1 GCA_030539565.1 Thermoplasmata archaeon
TCAACATGTCCATGCCCCTGAAGGCCGAGGAGGTCGCCAAGCTCCAGTGCGACGGAGTCGGCCTCATGAGGAGCGAGTTCCTCTTCACCAACTACATCGGCGAGCACCCCTGCGCCGTCATCGAGGACGGCAGGGCGGACGAGCTGGTCGACAAGCTCGCGGAGGGCATCTCCAAGGTCTGCAGGGCGTTCTACCCCAGGCCGATCACCCTGCGCACCTCCGACTTCAAGACCAACGAGTACCGCGACATGAAGGGCGGCGCCGACTACGAGCCCAACGAGGACAACCCCATGATCGGATGGAGGGGCTGCTCCAGGTACGTGTCCGACTCGTACCGCGAGGCGTTCATGTGCGAGCTCAGGGCCATCAAGAAGGTCCGCGACGAGATGGGCTTCAAGAACCTCAACATGATGCTCCCGTTCGTCCGCACCATCGAGGAGGTCGAGGACATCACCGAGATGATGAAGTCGGTCGGCCTCAGGCGCGGCAGGGACTTCAAGCTGTACTTCATGGCCGAGGTCCCCGTGAACATCTTCATGGCGGACGAGTTCTGCAAGTACTGCGACTGGTTCTCCATCGGCTCCAACGACCTCACCCAGCTGACCATGGGATGCGACAGGGACTCCGACATCCTCGGGCACATGGGGTACTTCGACGAGAGGCAGGAGGGCGTCAAGAGGGCCATCGCGCAGCTCATCAAGGTCGCCCACGAGAACGGCAAGCACGTCAGCATCTGCGGGCAGGCGCCGTCCGTGTACCCCGAGTTCACCGAGTTCCTGGTGGAGCAGGGCATCGACTGCATCTCCCTGAACCCGGACACCTTCAACAAGACCAAGAGGATCATCGCCTCCGCCGAGCAGAGGGTGCTCCTCAGGGACCTGAGGAACCTCAGGAACAAGCTGGCCTGATCAGGCTGAGAAACGGGGCTCCGGCCCCTTCCTTTCCACTCGTTCTACGATACTTTGAATATCCCCCGGCGCGTCGCATCCCCGTGATCGCTTGAACGTCGGCGAAGCGCTGGAATTCCTGAACGACCGTCTGTGGTACGTCGCCCTGATCCTGATCGTCTGCGTCGGCGTGTGGTGCACCCTGAGATTGAGGGGCATGCAGTTCCGCATGCTCCCCGAGATGTGCCGCGTCACGTTCTCCGACAGGGAGGGCCGCGAGGGGGGCCTGTCCCCGTTCCAGGTGTTCTGCGTGAGCATGGGCTCCCGCATCGGCGTGGGCAACATCACCGGGCCGATCCTCGCCATCCTCGTGGGAGGCCCCGGCGCGATCCTCTGGATGTGGGTGTTCGCCCTCATCGGCATGGCCACGAGCTTCGTCGAGACCACCATCGGACAGATCTACAAGGGCCGCGACCACGAGGGCAACTACCACGGGGGACCCGCGTACAGCGTCAGCAAGGCCCTGGGCATGCGCCGCGCGGGCATGATCGTCGCCGTGGTGATGATGCTGATGTACATCGTCGGATTCGTCTCCATGGAGATGTGCAGCATGTCCGAGGCGTTCTGCGGGGCGTTCGACTTCGAGGGCAACCAGCTGTTCTTCGCGATCCTCATCACCCTGGTCGCCGCCGCCATCATGGCCGGAGGCGTGGGAAGGGTCGCCGGGATCTCCACCAAGGTGGTCCCGCTGATGGCCGTCGCCTGGATCGTCGTGTGCATCATCTCGATAGCGTTCGGCGCCGAGGGGATAGTCTCGGCGGTCGTCGCCATATTCGAGGGCTTCGTGAACGTCCCGTCCGTCGTGGGCGGAGGGATCGGAGCCATGATCATGGCCGGCATGAGGAGGGGCGTCCTATCCAACGAGGCCGGCGTCGGTACCATTCCGAACATCTCCTCGATGGCGTCCACAAAGCACCCGGCCGCCCAGGGCTTCTCCCAGTCCCTCGGCGTCCTCATCGACACGGTCGTGAGCACCATGACCGCCCTGGTCATCCTGTCCTACGCGGACATCGGAACGCTGGTGAGCTCCGAGGGCGAGTCCATCAACATCCTCCAGGCGGCGTTCTCCGACACCGTGGGCGGCATCGCGCCCTACCTGGTGGCCGCGTTCCTGTTCGTGTTCGCCTTCACCAGCATGATGTCGGACTTCGTCATCGGCGAGAACAACCTGAAGTACTTCAGCGACAGAAAGGGCGCGGTCCTGAGGATGAGGATCGCCGCTCTGATCGTCGTGTTCGTCTCCAGCTTCGTCGCATCCGACGAGATGTTCGTGGTGGTGGACATAATGCTGGCGCTGTGCGCCTTCATCAACACCTACCTGACAATACGCCTCGGCGGTCGCGCCGTGGAGGCTTTCAAGGACTACGTCCGGAAGAAGGATTCCGGGGTCGAGGACCCCGAGTTCACCGGAGCGTGCCTCACGGACAGCTCCGGCGTGACGGAATGGGATTGATCAGGAGGACTTCTTCCTGCCGCGGCTCTTGGGGGCCGGCGCGGGCTCGTCGTCCTTCACACTGTCCATCAGCCTCTGGTTGATGCCGTCGGCCTCCTCGCTGGGGAGGAGCATGGTGGTGATCTCCATGAACGGGTGCTTGGAGCCCTCGATGATCTTGACGTCGTCGAGAGTGTGCAGGCCCCAGCGCTCGGCGGTCTTCTCCAGGCCGATCTTGGTGTCGTAGTCGTTCGGGACGAGGACGATCGCCTTGAACTCCTTCATACCGAGCTTCTTGGCGGCCATGATCCTGTGGTGCCCGTCCACCAGGAGGTAGCCCTCCCTGCGGTCCACCACGATGAGGGGCTCGTTGAGCCCCCTCTTGAGCTCGTACTGGCGGCCGATGAGCTCGTCCATGTAGACCTCCTTCTGGGTGGGGATGATCTCGTCCACCGGGATGTCCTTGTTGACCACCTTGAGGCGGATCGCGTTCTGCTGCTCCAGGAAGTTCTTGACGGACATGACCTTCCCGGGACGGGACTTCTCGATCTGCGAGCGCACTATGTCGATGTTGGAGATGATCCCGACCAGCTTCTTCTCGTCGTCCACGACCGGGAGGTTCCTGAGCCCGTACCTGAACAGGATGCGGGTCGCGTCGTCCGTGGACATGGAAGGGATGGCGCAAAGAGTTCCACGTTTCATGACCGTGCGGATCTTCGCGTTGGGCTTGTCGATGTGCCTGAGAAGCTCTTTCGCCGTGACGAACCCCAGGAGGTACCCCTTCTCGGTTATGGGGAACCCGTGGAAGTTGGAGTTGATGATCTCCTGTCTCACCTGCTCTACGGTCATGTCCGGGCTGACGGTATGGACGTTGCGTACCATGTACTCCCCGACTGTGGCTTCTGGCATGAATGCTGGAAGGGATTCGGTACGATATGAACCCGTCGCCCCCTCCCGTGGCCATCGGTTTTAAAGGCACGTCTACCAATCGGGGTTCCAGAGGTAACAGACATGGCAGGGCCAGTCATGACAGCCGAGAGCATCGAGGAGGAGACCAGACTCCAGAACGCCCTCGGGAGGATCAAGCACATCGTGATCGTAATGAGCGGGAAGGGAGGCGTCGGGAAGAGCACCGTGTCCTCCAACCTCGCCACCGAGCTGTCCA